>JAADFH010000119.1 GCA_013152995.1 Methanobacteriota archaeon | reverse complement strand
GCACCACCCTCCTTACGCCCCACCTCCCCCTGCCGGCGCTGTAGATTTCAACCACGTCCCCCGGGTAGGCGTAGTCCACCCGGTACTCCCTCCCCCTGAGCCTCCCGATGCCCTGACCGTGCAGGTTTATGTCTGTGATTTCAACCTCCATGCCCAAGGCGGGCAGGGCTAACGTGGACATGCGGTGGCATCAATAGAAGGTGGAGATGGATGAGGCATGAGATATTGATTGTTGGTGAATATGAAGCTCAAGGTTATCATAGAGGAGGATAAAGAGGCGGGGGGCTATGTGGCGAGCTGTCCTGCCCTGCCGGGATGTCACTCACAGGGCGAGACAATGGAGGAAGCTCTGGAGGACATAAGGGAAGGTTATCTTAAATAACTTCAATGAAAATGGAAAGACTCTGGTGGTTAACAGCACTGAAACATGCCAACTCACTCGTTGCTATCTTCATGCTGTACTACAACCATCTCAGGTTAGGGGTGAGAACATGCTTATTTGGACAGGTCTGTGCATGGCTACCAAAAGGGCTTTAACTTGTGACCGCATAGTGCAGGATATGGGAACGAAATGGATGCAGCTTCCCAGGGGTGTGCTGGTGGGGGAGGACATCCTTGAGGAGCTTCCCGGTTTTCTCAGAAGTCTGGGGCTGAGCGGCAGGTGTCTGCTGGTCACCGGGGAGAGCACCCGCAGGGTGGCTGGCGAGCGTGTGGGCGAAATCCTGCAGGAGCATGCCCCTGAGATGGTTACGGTTGAGAGCGCCACGCAGGATGAGGTGGCGAGGGTGGTTGAGAGGGCGAGAAGGGCTGGGGCGAGCTTCCTTGTGGGTGTGGGGGGTGGCAAGGTGATAGATGTTGCCAAGCTCTCCTCCTACAGGCTGGGGCTGGAGTTCGTAAGCATACCCACCGCAGCCAGCCATGACGGCATAGCCAGCTCCATGGCGTCCCTCAGGAGCAACGGCATGCCTGTGTCTGAGAATGCGGTGGCGCCCCTGGGCATAGTGGCGGACACCAGAATCATAGCCTCCGCACCCAGGAGGCTCACCGCAAGCGGCTTCGGCGATGCCATAGCGAAGCTCACAGCCACCATGGACTGGGAGCTGGCGCACAGGGTGCTGGGGGAGGAGCTCAGCGAGTACTCCATCGCGCTCTCAAGAATGAGTGCCAGGATTGCCATGCGCTCCTGCGGCGATGCGCACACCGTTGCGGGCGTGCGGCGGCTGGTGAAGGCTCTGATTTCCTGCGGGGTTGCGATGAGCATCGCGGGGAGCTCCCGCCCGGGAAGCGGAGCGGAGCACAAGTTCAGCCATGCGCTTGACATGATTGCAGCTAAGCCTGCGCTGCACGGCGAGCAGGTTGGAGTGGGGAGCATAATAGCCATGTACCTGCACGGAGGGGAGTGGTGGAGAATCAGGAGCGCGCTGAAGCTCGCCGGTGCGCCGGTGAGCGCTCAGGAGCTGGGTGTGGAGGACAGGGAGGTGATACTTGCCCTGCTGGAAGCCAGGAAGGTGAAGCCGGAGAGGTACACTATTATTGAGCACGTGAACCTGAGCAGAGAGATGGCTGAAAAGGCTGCCAGAGCCACAGGGGTGATTGAGTGAAGGTTACCCTGCTTGACGCAAGGTTTGCAAAGCCAGGCTACACCTTTGTCCACTACGGGAGTGCAGAGGAGTGCAATGGCTGCAGGCTGCTGGCAGCGTGCGCCGGCAATCTGGAGAAGGGGCGGAGGTATGTGGTGAGGCGTGTCAGGGAGGCACGCCACCGCTGCAGGGTGTTCGGCACGGTGGCTGTGGCAGAGGTGGAGGAGGCGGAGGTGCCCGCGGCGGTGCCGAAGAGGACAGCTCTGCGGGGTGCGGTTATCAGCTATTCCCCCCTGAGATGCGGGGAGGTGCTCTGCCCCAGCTATCCGCTGTGCTCGCCGGAGGGGCTGAAGGCTGGCGACAGGGTGCAGCTTGCTGAGGTTGATGGCACGCTTGAGTGCCAGCACGGCTTTGAGCTGGTGAAGGTGGTGCTCAGGAGAGTGGAAGGTTGCTGACGAAGAGGATTATCCCGTGCTTGGATGTGAGAGACGGGAGGGTGGTCAAGGGTGTGCACTTCAGGAACCTGAGGGACGCTGGCTCACCGGTGGAGCTGGCGAAGCTGTACGATGAGGAGGGGGCGGATGAGCTGGTTTTTCTGGATATAAGCGCAAGCCATGAGGGAAGGAAGACCATGCTGCAGGTGGTCAGAGCCACCGCTGACCAGGTTTTTATCCCCCTCACAGTGGGCGGGGGCGTGAGCGAGGCTGCTGACCTCAGGAGGCTGCTTAAGGCGGGGGCTGACAAGGTGGCGATAAACACGGCTGCTGTGAAGAACCCCGAGCTAATAAGGGAGAGTGCCAGAATTTTCGGCAGCCAGTGCGTGGTCTCGGCTATTGATGCACGCAGAGTGTACGAGCCCAGGGAGGACCGCAGGGTGGTGGAGACGCCGCAGGGGGAGTGCTGGTTTGAGGTCTACATCTACGGAGGCAGGAAGCCCACGGGAATTGATGCGATTGAGTGGGCGGAGCGTGTTGAGGAGCTGGGCGCGGGGGAGATTCTGCTCACCAGCATGGATGCGGATGGAACAAAGGATGGGTACGACATCCCCCTCACCAGAGCTGTGAGCGAGGCGGTGAGCATACCTGTGATTGCCAGCGGGGGCGCGGGCAAGCCAGAGCACTTCTATCAGGCGTTTTCCTCCGGCAGGGCAGATGCCGCCCTCGCCGCCAGCATATCCACTACGGGGAGTACTCCATAATGGAGGTGAAGGAGTACCTGCACTCAAGGGGGGTGCCGGTGAGAATTTCCAAAGGTTTGCAGAGGACAAAAATATAAGTTGAAAAACCACCCGGTCTGAGAGGTGGTATTGATGATTTTTTACAGAAAGTTCGTTCTAAGTTTCTTTGAGCGTTTAAAAAAACACTCAGTGCGTGAACGGCGTACCGTGATGTTCTATGATATTGAAACCACAGGACTTGAGCCCAGAATAGATAGGATAATCAGTGTCGCATTCATGGACATTGATGGCAGACTGCTTGCATATGCCTGTGATGCCGATGAAAAATCCATACTTGAGATTATTGCACTAACTTTCATGCGTTACAGGCATGCCACTTTTGTAGGCTGGAATAATAAAAAGTTTGATGATAATTTCATACTGATTCGCATGAATGAGCATGAACTGCCAAATGAGTGCAGAGAAGCGGTGCAGCATGCAAAAAAATGTGACCTTATGATAGAGGAGTGGGTGTACAGAGGAGGAAAAGGCAGATATCATAAGCTTTATGAGGTGTGCAGGAGATATAACGTTTCACCACCAAAAGGTAAGGGCAGAAATATGCCAAAGTATTACAAAAACGGTGAATGGAGTAAGATATTTAGACATAATCTTGAGGATGTTGCCGCACTGCGAGAGCTTTATATTACATTCAAACAGATGGGAATAGTGAAATAACTGCCACAGATGGAAGAAAAGCAATAAATTTCATTGAATGATAAAAAGTATAAGTTATGTGAACGTTGTTATTATCAGGGGTCTTATTCCTCTGAAGATTAACTTTGAGCTCGTGCACGGAAACTAATATATACGCGTTGCTCAAATTCATGGTAGGTGAATGTAGATGGAAAGGTCAAGAGGCTTCTGGAGCGGGCACAGCAGAAAGCTCAGGAAGCGTGTGCGCAGGCGCGGGCTGATACCCGTAACCAGGTACCTGCAGGAGTTTTCTGTGGGTGAGAGGGTGCACATAAAGATTGAGCCCTCGGTGCACAGGGGCATGCCGCACCCCAGATTTCACGGGCTTACAGGCACCGTTGTGGGAAAGCGCGGCAGGGCGTATGTGGTTGAGGTGAGAGATGGTAATGCTGTGAAGCAGATCATTGCCCACCCGGTGCATCTGGAGGCGCAGCGAAAATGAGCAGCAGGGGCGTGCTCCAGGTAAAGCCCGTAACCATGTACGAAGCCAAGGCTATTCTGGAGAAGGAGCTGGAGGAGATAGAGGAGCCTGTTTACGAGCAGAAGATATGCCTGGACTACCTGAAGAAGTTTGCGAAGCTCACACCTGAAGAGGGGCGCAGGATTGTTGAGGAGGTGCTCCAGGTCAGTGATAAAATCAGAGAGGAGGTTGCAGTCAAGATAGCGGACCTGCTCCCCGCGGATGAGGAGGATGTGCGTGCAATCTTTGCCAAGGAGAGGGCAATCTTAGAGAAGAGCGAGATAGCAAAGATAGTTGAGATCTGCGCCCGCTACAGGAAGTGAGGGAGGCGGTGCCGTTGGGGATGGAGGACTACGTTTACGTTCTTGACTACCTGCCACACGGCAGACCGGAGGATGAGCGCCCCATCTACAAGAAGGAACCCTTGGTCCTCGCCATCGGGGAGAAGTACTTCTCGCTGCTGGAGCTGGTGCCGAAGCGCGGGGTTGAGCTGAAGGCTCATGAGAGGGTGTACATCGGCAGGAAGGAGAGGGACAAGATAGACCACATAAAGCGCAGGATTACCTATGACGAGCTCAGCTCGGCGGCAAAGGCTGAGCTCCCCTACGTGCTTGAGGAGCTGGTGAGAAAGAATGAGAAGAAGTATGTGGAGTTCTTCAACACCGCCATGCCCCTCACCACCCGCCTGCACATGCTGGAGCTCCTGCCGGGAATAGGGAAGAAGCTCATGTGGGAGATTCTTGAGGAGAGGAAGAAGAAGCCTTTTGAGAGCTTTGAGGATATCTCAAGGAGGATAAAGGCGATCTCTGACCCTGTCAAGCTGATAGTCAGCAGGATAATAACCGAGCTGTCTGAAGCGGATGTCAAGCAGGGCAAGCACAAGTACAGGATATTCATACCTCAGGGTAAGAGGCGTGGGCGTTGAGTCTGCTTGAGGAGACCAAGCAGATACTGCGCAGGTACGGGATAAGGCTGAGGAGGTCTGCGGGACAGCATTTTCTGATAAATGAGCGGGTGGCGGAGCTTGAGGTTGAGGTTGCGGAGCTCTCGCCAGGCGAGCGTGTGCTGGAGGTGGGTGCGGGGATAGGAAATCTCACGGGCTACCTGCTTGAGGCGGGATGCAGGGTTGTGGCTGTGGAGAAGGACCCGCTGCTCGCAAGGGTGCTGAGGGAGAGGTTTCCGCAGGAGGAGCTTGAGGTGGTGCAGGGGGATGTGCTCAGGGTGAGGCTGCCGGAGGTGAGCAAGGTTGTGGCTAACCCCCCCTTCAACATATCCTCCCCGCTGGTGTTCATGCTGCTGCGGATGAGGCTGGAGAAGGGTGTGCTGCTGCTGCAGAGGGAGTTTGCCCGCAGGCTTGTGGCTGAGCC
>JAADFH010000118.1 GCA_013152995.1 Methanobacteriota archaeon | reverse complement strand
AGCGCCTCCACCTCCTCTAAGGAAACGTGGTTCCTCCTCACCAGCACCTCAGCGCCGAGCTCGCCAACGTACTGGTACAGGTTGTAAACGAAGCTGTCCACGTTGTCTATTATCAGCACCCTCATTTGCTCACCTGCAACATTTGATTACTACCTTGCTGAAACTCAAAAGGAACAGATAAGAGTCTGGCTGTAACGTTTTCTCTCTCTAAGTCATAAAGCAGTTCGTTAATATACTTATATGGACGGGCATCTGGTCCTTGAATCGGATAAATTCTCAACTCCTTAGAACACACTCGGAATAGCTCCAAGATAGAATCTAGGTGAAACGAGTAATCAAATTTATCACTGTAAGTAAAAAGAAAATGACCACTCAAAACTAAATCAAAGCTATTATCTTTAAATGGTAACCTTGGCAGAGCTGCTTTTATGTAGCGACCTTCGGCTGCTCCTACGGAATAATCCTCTGCAAACCGTTTCAATGCTAACATCCTGTATTCTTTTAAGACGTCTATGGAAGGATAAAAGTCCCACTTGTAAAGATGAGGGACGTGTGAGACTCTTTCCATCACATGCTCAATGTCTGCTTTACCTATACTAACTAGGACTTTTATATCATTTCCGAACAAAGGATCGCAGCCCACGGCATAAATATCATACTTGGAGGATTCTGCCACAAAAGAAGAGGCACCCGCGGGACAGTCTAATATTTTACACCCTTTCCAGTCGAACAGATTGATATTGAACATTTTAGTATATTCAAATAAAGTACGTCCATAAAATGCAACTCTGTCCAATTTAAGTACCTCATTCGAGTTCGTTTCACCCACCCCCCACTGCTATAGCCCTGAGCATCCCCCTGCCCTTGTTCCTGGTCTCCTCGTACTCCCTCTCCGGCACTGAGTCTGCGACTATTCCTGCGCCAGCCTGAACGTAGGCTCTGCCCTTCTGGAAGACTATCGTGCGAATCGCTATGGCGAAGTCCATGTCTCCAGAGAAGGAGAAGTAGCCCACCGCACCCGCGTAGATTCCTCTCCTGGTCGGCTCAAGCTCCTCTATAATCTGCATCGCCCTAACCTTTGGCGCGCCGCTCACGGTGCCTGCCGGAAAGCACGCTTCTAGAGCATCAAAGGCGTCCTTATCCTCGCGCAGCTCTCCCACCACGTTGCTGTGCTGCACATGCGAGTAGCGCTCAATGCTCATGAACTCATCCACGGTAACGCTGCCGAAGCGCGCCACCTTGCCGATGTCGTTCCTCCCTAAGTCAACCAGCATCACGTGCTCAGCCCGCTCCTTCTCATCGTTCAGCATATCCCTCGCCAGCGCCTCGTCCTCAACCACGTCTTTGCCCCTCGGTCTGGTGCCGGCGATTGGGCGGGTAACCACCTTCCGCCCCTCCACCCGCACAAGAATCTCCGGCGAGGAGCCCACTATAGCCTTGTCCTCCAGCTCCAGGCAGTACATGTAGGGCGAGGGGTTTATCTCCTTCAGCGCTAAGTAAACCTCAAAGGGGTCTCCGCTGAAGGGCACCTCAAAGCGCTGGCTCAGCACCACCTGGAAGATTTCGCCAGCGTAGATGTACTCCTTCGCCCTCTCCACCGCACGCATGAACTCCTCGCGTGAGAAGTTGCTGCTCGGCTCTGGCTCTCCTCCTGAGGTGCGCGCCTCCGGGCGGCGCCCCTCAGCCCGCTTCAGCAGGCGCTCCAGCATGTTCAGTCGCTGCTCAGCCTCCCCCTTTACCTGCTCCACCTCACCCTCCTCGGCTATCACGCTGGAAATCAGCAGCACCTCCTCCCTCCAGTGGTCAAAGGCAACCACATCCTTAGCCAGCATGAAGAGGGCATCCTCGTGCTGGAGGTCGTCCTCCGTGGAGCTCCCTATGTCCTCAAAGTAGCGCACCGCATCATAGGCGAGGAAGCCCACCAGTCCGCCGAAGAACCTGGGGAGCTTCTCCTGTGCGCTGACCCTGAGCTTCAGATACCGCCGCAGCGGTGCCAGCGGGTTCTCAGCCCTCTCCTCCCTGCCGCTGCGCAGCATTCTCAGCCTTCCATCCTTGAGCGCTATCACCTCCGCCGGCTCGCAGCCTATGAAGGAGTAGCGTGCAATCTTCTCACCCACAATCGCAGACTCAAGCAGGAACGCCGGCTTGCGCTCCCTGAGCACGGAGTAAACGCCTGCGGGGCTGAGGTTCGCTGCGGGAAGCCGCCTCACCAGCGGCACCAGCTCAGGCATGCACCAGCCTCCTGGTCGCCTGCTCCACGTCTTCGCTGCGCATTATGCAGGTGCCCACCAGCACGGCGTCGCAGCACTCCAGCAGCCTGCGCACGTGCTCCGGGCTCTCAACCCCCGAGGCGGCTATAGCGGTGCCGCTCACCAGGGGCGCAAGCCTCTCGCTCCTGCTGAGGTCAATCTCCAGGGTGTCCTTGTCACGGTTGTTTATCACAACCACCTCAGCTCCGAGAGACTCTGCAAGCTCAACGTCCTGCTCGGAGTGCACCTCCACCAGCGCCTCAACACCGAGCTCGCTGCACCTGCGCATGAGCGCGGAGAGCTCCTCCTCGGCGAGCAGCGAGGCTATGAGAAGCACGCCGTCAGCGCCGTAGGCGTAGGCTTCATCCACCTGCTCCGGATGAAACAGGAAGTCCTTTCTGAGCACGGGCAGCGGAGAGGCTTCGGACGCCTGCCTCAGGTACTCAAGGCTCCCGCTGAAGTACCTCTGCTCAGTGAGCACAGAAACCCCGCAGGCTCCGCCCCTGTGCATCGCCCTGACTATGCCGGCGACATCCTCCAGCTCCCTTATCCTGCCCCGGGGCGAGCTGAACTTCACCTCGGCTATCACGGGGTTAACACCCCTCCTCTCAGCCTCGGCGATAGCCTCCCTGAAGCTCCTGGGCTCTCTGCTCCGCCCTGGCGCGGCTTCCCTGGCAAAGCCAGAGAATCGCTCCCTGCACTCCCTCATTATCCTCTCAAACATCCAACCACCTGCAGCGCACGGGTATATGCTCCCTGAATACCGGAAGCAACTTTTTATGTGCCTTCAGAGGAGTACGGTGTCCTCATGGGAGTAGGGCGGCGAGGATGCGCACAGGATTACCAGCTCACCCCTGCCCGTGTTCACAGCGAAGTGGGGCGTGTTTGCGGGTATGAGCACCGCATCCCCCGCCTCAACTTGAGAGCTCTCCCCGCCAACGTGCACCACACCGCTGCCGCTGATTATGTAGTACACCTCCTCACTCTCCCTGTGCAGGTGCTTCCTCGCTGCACACCCCTCTTCCAGCCTGGCTATGGCAACGCTCAGCCTGCTCTCCCCCGTGTGCAGGGGGTGTATGAGCTCCCTCACCTTGGAGCCGTCCTTTGTGACGTACTCCTCTGCCTCGCTCCACCTTCTCAGTATCATAACACCTGCTTTTACATGCGCAGCTTAATAAGCTGTACCCTGAGAGAAAAAATAAATACGTTGTCGTACAGAAATTGATAACATCATGGAAACCGAGATAGGTTTCATTCCGGCATCCAGGGTCAAGCCTGACAGGCGTCAGGACATCTGCGGGGAGTGCAGGGCGAAGGGCTTTAACCTGTGCGACAGGGATGAGGTGTGCCAGATACGCCTGGCAGAGGCGCTCGGTCTGAGCCGTGAGGATGTGGAGCTCACCCTCAGAGAAGCGGAGCGCAAGGGGGTTGTGAAGGTCAGAACCGTGAGAGTTAGCCGTGACAGACCGCGAAAATTCATAAAAATAACAGAAATGGGCGAGATACTCTTTGCTGCACATGAGCGGGAATGAGCTTCAGGACACGGCGGGGGACGTGCTCACCGAAGCCTTTGAGCGCTGCCCCGAAGCCATGCTCGTGGTTGATGACAGCCTCAGGGTGGAGCATGCGAATCAGGAGGCTAAGAGGCTGGGGCTGGCGGTGGGCATGAGCCTGCCCGAGCTCCTCGGCTCAGAGCAGCGGGAGCAGGTGCTTGAGAATCTCAGGGGAGGCGCAGCTGAGAGCGTGCTGAGCCTCAACGGGGGTGCGCTGCAGGGCGGTGCGGCTGAGCGGTGGCAGGCTGCTCCTTCTGCTTACCCGTGAGAGCGAGGAGCTGCAGATGTACAGGAGCTTTGTTGAGAACTCCCTCACGGGAGTTTACATACTCCAGGACAACATCTTCAGGTTCGTCAACTCCAGGATGTGCGAGCTCACCGGCTACAGCAGGGAAGAGCTTGTGGGCATGGACTTCAGGAAGCTCATATCTCCTGAGAGCAGGGAGGTAATAAAAGGCTCGGAGCTGCGCCAGATGCACCTCTCTGGAGCTGAGCTTGTGGAACTCCGTGGGGTGCGCAAGGACGGCAGCATAAGGGACGTGCTGGTCTACTCCGTGCCCGTCACCTACAGGGGCAAGCCCGCGGTGCAGGGCAGCGTTATAGACATAACCGAGCTCAAGCGGGCGGAGCGCAAGCTCAGGATGCTTGCAGACATAGCAGAGAACGTCTCCGAGGCTATATGCTGCACCGACGCACAGGGCAGGATAACCTACTGGAACGCCCATGCGGAGAAGCTCTTCGGCTACTCCAGGCAGGAGCTCATAGGGAGGCACGTGTCCCTGCTCG
>JAADFH010000117.1:2975-6880 GCA_013152995.1 Methanobacteriota archaeon | reverse complement strand
AGAGTCGGCGAGCAGCGCGTTGGCTGCTGCAAAAAGTATATTAATGAAGCTGCACCAGTTCTAAACTCATGAAGCTTGCGATAGTGGCTGCGGAATTCAACTACGACATCACCTATGCGATGGTTGAGCTTGCAAAAGAGCATGCGCAGTTCCTGGGCGCGGAGGTTGTGCACGTTGTGAAGGTGCCCGGGGTATTTGACATGCCCTTAGCTGTGAAGAAGCTGCTTGAGAGGAAGGACGTTGACGGCGTTGTAACCCTGGGGGCGGTGATAGAGGGGCAGACCGAGCATGATGAGATAGTGATGCAGCACGCCTCACGCAAGATAGCTGACCTCGCCCTGGAGTACTCCAAACCCGTTGCTCTTGGAATCTCCGGTCCCGGGATGAGCAGGCTGGAGGCGCATGAGAGGGTGAAGTACGCCAAGCGTGCGGTTGAGGCTGTGGTCAAGATGCACCGCAGGCTTAAGGAGCTCGGCTGAGCACGGGCTATCTGCCTCCGAAAAGCTCCAGAACCCTTTCAATTATACTTCTGGTGGAGGGAAGCGGGCAGGCGGTGTACTTATCCAGCCTGACAACCCTGCACTCAAGCCCCAGAGCCCTGCACATCTCCTGAATCTCCTCCTCCGCATGCCTCTGGTCCGGACCGAGGGCGATAACCTCAGGTCTCACCAGCTCTATTACCTCCCGCATATCCTCACCGCCCACAAGCGCCACGTCCACGGGCTTCAGTGCCCTGAGCATCTCCACCCGCTGCTGCTCCGGCACCACAGGCAGCCTCTTTCTCTCCCTCACCCTCGCATCCCTCGCCACAACCACCGCAAGCGCATCCCCCAGCGCCCTTGCACGGCTCAGGAAGTACACATGCCCGGGATGCAGGAGGTCAAAAACGCCTCCAGCGAGCACCACGGCTATCTCCCCCCGCCCCCTCTCCGTCAGCCTCCAGCCGCCCTCTGCAGCCTCCAGCAGCCCCTCCGCATGCAGCTCCTCAAGCCTCTCCGCACAGCAGCCGAGCTCCGCCTCCAGCTCCTCCTCCCGTGCGTGCCCCTGGAGAAAGCTGTGCTTCCACACCGCAGCGAGCAGCCTTCTGCGATTCACCTCCGCGCCTCCAGTAGCTTGCTTACCCCACTATATCCGCATGCACCTCTCTGATGCTGCGGGTGGCGTCAACAACCTCAAAGTTCTCATAGTGCTCCGCAAGCTCTAAGTAAGCACGCCTTACCCTCTCCAGGAACCCCTCCCTCTCGTAGTGCTCGCCCGTAAGCCTCCGCTGCCCGCCTATCCTGGCTAAAGCCAGGCTTGCGGGCAGGTCCAGGCAGAGCACGAGTTCAGCATCTGGTGCGAAGCTGTTCACAGCCCTCAGCCACTCCAGCTCAACTCCAGAAGCAGACTGGTAGGCGAAGGAGGAGTAGACATACTCGGTAACCACCACAGAACCCGAGGCGAGCACCTCCTGAATCTCGCGCACGTGCTCGCTCCTGTCGGCTGCGAACAGCAGCGCCTCTGTCCTGCCCAGCAGCTCAGCCCTGCGCAGCATGCGCCTGAGCAACCTGCCTATCTCACCCTGCGTTGGCTCGCTGGTAAGGTGCACCCTCACCCCCCTGCTCTGCAGCCAGCGAGCCAGCAGCCTCGCCTGCGTGCTCTTTCCGGAGCCGTCAATCCCCTCAAGCGCTATGAGCATGGGCTTAAGCTTCTGCAGCCACATTTAAATATCCTTCCCATTGCACGAGAGCGGGTGATGGCCACGGTAGTGTAGCCTGGTGAGCACAAGGGACTGTGGATCCCTTAGCCCGAGTTCAAATCTCGGCCGTGGCCTTTACTGCACTCTCATAACTCTTGGGGGATGGTTGACCACAAGCTTCCTGATAAAGAGTGTCCTGACAACAGTAGAAGGAGGCATCACCTGAAAAATCATGAGAGGTAAGTAAACGCTTGGGTCTGAATACAGATAGAGTTAATAAAGTTAAAAAACCAGAAAATTAAAAGGTGAATCAGAATGGAAGAGATAGAAGTGATATACGATAACGGGATATTAAGAATTGTTAAGCCTGCAAAGATAGACTCAGATGTGGTCACAGTGAAGATACTGAACAGAGATGAAATTTTGACCGACGATGACATGAAAGATATCCTGGAAGCAATAAACGAAAGAGAAAAGGGAAATTATCATGAGTTTGATGAAGTGTTTAAATGAAGTTTAAAATTATCTTTTCACCAAAGAGTTACAAGCAAATAAAAAATCTCAACGAGAAACTGAAGGAGAGAATAAAGAGGGCTTCTATTGAAATTAGCAATGATCCATGGCATAAAGGAACTATAAAAGTGAGAGGATATGAAAATATAAGAAGAAAAAGGGTGGGTGATTACAGAATACTTTATACTATTGATAAGAAACGTAAGGAGATTCTGGTAGTGAAAATAGAGAAACGAAGCGAAACAACATATAAATAACTGAAATTTTTAAGAAAAGTTTACGAAATATCTCGTTTATTAACCACCACTGTATACGTCACACACCCTCCACCCTCACCTGCATGCCAACCTTTTTATACACTTGCGTTTAACTATCAATGTAAAGTTAAACACAACCATTTTACGGGGTGCTGATGGATGGAGGTGTTTGTGCCTCTGAGCCGGGCGAGGGAGATAGTTGACAGCCTCAGGGAAAAGTACTACTTCAGGCGCAAGAGCCTGCGTGTGCGTGTTTCTCCGGGAATAGCAGGAAGAGAGCTTGCAGAGGACGTGATTGCAGAAGAAGACTCACCACCCCACCCCATCGCAAGCTATGACGGCTATGCGATGAAGAGCAAAGACAGCACCCGCTATCCCCTGCGCATAACGGGGAGCATCTATGCAGGCGAGCCCTATGAAACCCTGCAGGAGCTACGCAGCGGTGAGGCTGTTTACATAGCCACAGGAGCCTTTCTGCCCCCCGGTGCTGACTGCGTCCTCAAGCTTGAAGACGCAAAGGTGGAGGGGGACCTGCTCTACGGCGTGCCCATAGAGGAAGGCACCAAGGTGGTGCCAGCAGGCAGCAACTACCGCAGGGGTGAGCTTCTGCTCAGAGCCCGCACCAGGCTACGGGCGCAGGAAATCGGCATACTCGCAGCGCTCGGGGTGGAAGAGGTTGAAGTGTACCGCAGGCTGAGGGTGGGTGTGCTCGCAACAGGAGACGAAATCGTGAAGGGCACGCTGCGGGACATCAACTCACCCGTGGTGCTCACGCTGCTTGAGCAGTGGGGATGCTGCGCCAGCTATCTTGGAGCCGTGGAAGACAGCTACAGGGCAACCAGGCAGGCGCTTGAAGATGCTGCAAGACGCTACGACTGCGTGGTAACCAGCGGCGGCGTCAGCGTGGGCAGACGCGACTGCGTGCTCCGCGCCATGGAAGAGCTGGGCGAGGTGCTCATGTACCGGGTGAGAACCCGTCCAGGTAAGCCAGTAGCAATCGGGTTGATAGACGAAACCCCCGTGTTTGCCCTGCCAGGTAAGCCAACAGGCGCACTGATTGCAGCCCAGCTTCACCTGCGCAGGTACATCCTGGGTGCAGGTACAGTACCCTACCTGAAAGCCGCAATCAGCGAGGACGTGGTGCTATCAAGGGGTGGCGTCCCGGATATGGCGAACATCCTGTTCCTGCGGCTTGAGAACGGGTATGCGGTGCCCATGGGCTTCCCCGGGAGCGAGATGCCCCTGATAAAGAGGGGTGAAAAGTACAGCGTCTCAACCATCGCCTCAAACCTGCGCAGCACGCTGGTGGACGGCTACGCCATACTGGATAAAGACACCAGACGCGGCGAAACTGTAAAAGTACACCTCTTCAGCTGAGGTGAGGAGATGCAGCTGGAAGACAGAGAAGCCATGGAGCTGGCGGCAAAGCTACATGGCCACCTTGCTCCAGGAATCGC
>JAADFH010000117.1:0-2856 GCA_013152995.1 Methanobacteriota archaeon | reverse complement strand
GGCAACGCCTTCGTTCAGAACTACGGCAGACTGGCGCTCACCGTCGGCAGGAGCGACACCAGGCGGGGCTACAGGGTGGCACTCCGCAGGGAAGCCTGGCAGCGCTCAGCACTCATGAAGAAGTGGATGCTTCGCGAGGGCAAGCTCACCAGAGATGAAGAGCGGAAGCTTGCGGAAGAGCTGCTCAACCTGGAGGAAGAGTGGCTGGAGGTAACTCCGGTGCAGATTGAGCAGGGGGTGCTGTTTGAGAACTCCAGCATAGTAAAATGCACCTCCTGCGGTGAGCTTGTGCCCGAAAGCCTGTGCACAGGCGACGGCGAGAAGGTATGCCGCTGCTGCTCAGGGGAGGCGTACTACCGCCGCCTTGACGCTGACGCCTCAGTATAGCTCCCCGCTAACCACCATCACCTCTCCCTCCCGTGTTACAACAACCTCAATCTCGGCGAGCACCCTTCTACCCCGTATCCTCTCCCCCGCACCCCGCTGAATCAGAGCCGCCAGCGACGGGAAGCTGTGAGCCACCCATATCCCCGCCCTGTCAGCCCTCCTGTATATCTCCCTGACCGCATCGTTGAGGTCGGTGCCAGGAGGTATAAGCACTCTGAGAGGTGCCTCCAGCATCCTGACCAGTCGCAGCGTGTTCTCGGCTCTGCGTATGTTCTCCCTCGCCTTCCTCTCGGTTGCAGAGACATTTGCCACGGTGGTGCCCAGCCGCTCGGCTATCTCGCTGGTGCTCAGCCCCTGTGCCCTTAACCTGAGCACCTCAATCTGGCGCTCTGTGAGCACCGTATCCCTGACCATGAGCAACAAACCTCTCAACTATGAACTCAGCCAGCTTGGGCACCTCACCAAACCCGAAGGTCGGGTAGTCGGTGTGAATGCTGGCATCGCTCACCACCGCCACAATCTCACCGCCAGCCGTGGCAGAAAAAAGCTCCAGGTCCTCCTCCGAGGTGGCAACAAGTATCTTGGGCGTCTCTGCTCTGGCGTACCCTTCGGTCAGCACAATATCAGCATCACCCATGAACCGCTCAACTATCTCCCCCACCATCATCTCCTTAGGCGTGGTAAAGCTCACAACCAGACGGTCTGGGGAGGAGATTGCAACAGCGTCCGCACCTGCAGCAGAATGACGCCAGGTGTCCTTGCCAGGAGAATCCATGCAGAAGCCGTAGTGGATGTGGTGCTTTATCGTGGCAATGCGGTAGCCCTTAGCTTTCAGCGCAGCTATGAGACGCTCAAGCACCGTGGTTTTCCCTGCCCTCTTCCTGCCTATCACAGAAACCACGGGTGGCATGGATTTATGCTGCGCTCCTGCAGATAAAAATGTTGGGTGGGTGCCTGAAAAAAGTGGCAGGAGGGATGCTCACATCCTGCGGCGTCTGAGCATCCCGTACACCAGCACCGGCAGCAGGGCGATGAGCACACTCAGGGATGGTGCGCACACCTTCCTGCTCTCCAGCTCGCTGACACGCTCCTCCAGCTCCCTGTTCTCCCGCTTCATCTCCAGCCACTCCTCCATCATGTTCAGCTTGTCCATCAGCGCATCCACCGCACCGTTCCAGTGGGTCCAGTCAGGACCCATCATGCTGGCGCCCATGCGCCACCTCCTGCCATCGTGGTGCCAGATGTAGTAGTACATCACCTCCGGCAGTTCATCAATGGGGTTGTCCCTGCTTATCAGCCCCTCCTCGTACGCCTGATTCAGCAGCTCCTCGGTGTAGTCGTAAACCCTGTTGTAGTCGCTCACCACCTTATCAAAGCTCTCAAAGTATCCATCCACCCAGGTGCTGGAGTGGCACACCCTGCACACCTTCTTCATCTCCGCCCTTCCCCGCTTCGCCTGCTCCTCATCCGGCTTCTGCTCACCCAGGGGCACCTTGCTGGCATCATCCCACTGGGGCGTGGAGCGCTTTGCCTGCAGCTCCCAGTACAGCCTCGCACCCACATCGTGGGTGCTCTCCACCACACCCGCAAAGCCGGACATGTGGCAGGTGGCGCAGGTTGGAGCGGCTATATCCTCGGGACCCCACTGCCCTGGAGGCACATCCCAGTTCCACTCCTCACCGCTGCTGGCGTAGATGGTGCCGTGCTTGCTCTCCTCATATATCTCAAGCTGCGGATGGTCCGGACCGAGGTGACACTGCCCGCAGGTCTCGGGCTTCCTCGCTTCAGCTATGCTGAACCTGTGCCTGGTGTGGCAGGCGGTGCAGGTGCCCATGCTTCCATCGGGGTTTATCCTGCCGATGCCGTTGTTGGGCCAGCCATCAACCAGCTTCCCGTCCCTCGCTATAACGTAGCTGCCGTGGCACTGCAGACAGCCCAGCACCTGGTTCTCCTGATAGTAGCTCTCATCCTCAAGCAGACCGATGCGCTCCAGGGCGCCGCTGTCCGGGTACAGCGGCGTTAGCTGCCCGCGTATAAACTCCCTGGGGTTGTTCTCAATCGCGGTCTCCAGCTTCAGCGGGTCCTTGCCCTGCTCAACCATCTCCTTATACCAGGGCTTCAGTGGACCTATAAACGCAGCCCAGGCGTGCTTGCTCCTTGAGAACTCCTCCACCTGCTTCGGATGGCAGCTCTCGCAGTAGCGTGGCGATACCACCGCGGTCACCCTGTAGCCCATGTGCTCAAAGCCCGAGGGATCGTCTTCCTTCGCCTGGTGGCACACATAGCACTTAACTCCCACCTTGCTGTGCTTGCTCTCCTCCCACTGCTTCACTATGCCGGGGGTTACGGTGTCGTGGCAGCTTATGCAGGGTGCCCCCGGCTCGCGGAACTCCTCAGCCGCACCTGCGGTGCTCAGCAGCAGGAGCGCCGAGAGGAGAATCAGCCAGCCAGAATACTCAGCCCCCGCTC
>JAADFH010000116.1 GCA_013152995.1 Methanobacteriota archaeon | reverse complement strand
CCCTCACCCGCCCTTAACCTCCCTCAGCACAGCGCACACACCCCTTGAAGCCCGCAGCATCTCCACCCCGCTGAGCACCGCTCTGCCTGCACCCACCACCTCACCCTCATACACCGCCGCCACCTCATCCCCCGGCAGGATCTCCTCCCCTGCATCCCTCACCCCCGGAGCCAGCACATTCCCGCTCCTCGGATAAAAGTTCAGCTCCACCACGTACCCAGAGCTGGCATCAGCCAGCCTCTCCGCACCCGCAAGCGTCAGCCTCACACCAGAAGCCTCAAGCTCGCCCAGCTTCACACCACCCGAGAAAACCTCCCTGCCCCGCAGGCTCGCACTCCCAGCCAGCATCCTCCTCCCCACCCCCCTGCCAAACTGAAAATCCAGCACCCCCTCAACAGCCTCAGCACCGCTGCACCTGCACTCACGCAACCTCCGCAACCCTCTGCTCAAGCCTTCCCAGCATCTCATCAGCCAGCAGCCTCTCCCTCGCCACCACCTCTATCCCGAGCTCCTCCGCCACCTCCGCATAGGCACCTCCAGCATAGCACACCACCTCTCCAGAGAAACTGCGCAGGTACCAGGAGAGCATCTCCTCCAGCACCTCCCGCTCCTCAGCGCTCCAGTGCCCCGTAACAGGCACATCATAGCAGCACGCCGGGTAGAGGCTCTCAAGCTCCCTGGGCACAAGCCCGAGAGGCGAGGTGAGCACCACCTCATGCACCCTGCACCTGCACCCACCACCGCGCCTGATAGCGCTGATAAACCTCCTGTGGGAGCGCGAGGAAGAGTAGGGCTTTGCAGCGGAGCACGGCAGAAGCACCGCCAGCTCTACCTCAGGCGGCTTATACCGCTCCCTCAGCCTCTGCCTCCAGCGCACCACCTCTGGGCGATGCAGGCTCTCAGCGGAGATGTAGCGCGCCCTTATCATCCCCCAGGCTCCTGAGCCTGGCAGGCTTCTGCGGAGGCTTAACCTCAACCTTCTCAGCGCCATTCCCGTTCCTTGAATGCAGCGCCTCCCTCGTCACCTGCCTGCCTGCGTCAGCCCTGCCGTACTCATCCTCCACCCTTATAATATCATCCTCATGCAGGTACTCACCCTGCTGAATCTCCACAATCTCCAGGTCTATCTTGCCTGGATTCTCCAGCCTGTGCAGCGCAGCCTTTGGCACGAATATACTCTCACCCTCTCTCACCACATGCTCCCTGCCATTAATCACCACCTTCGCCGTTCCGCGCACCACCACCCAGTGCTCGCTCCTGTGGTAGTGCATCTGATAGCTCAGCTTAGCCGACGGGTACACCACAATCTTCTTGATCTTGTACCTGTCACCGTGCAGCAGCGACTTGTAGTACCCCCACGGGCGGTACTCCACCACATGCTCCAGCACCTCCCGCCTCTTCATCGCCCTGAGCTTCTCCACCAGGTCCTTGACCTTCTGCCCCATGCCCCGCTTCAGTATCAGCGCCACATCCTCGCTCTCCACAATCACCAGGTCCTCAACACCCACCACGCACGTAAGCCTGTTATCCTGCGAATATATCAGGCAGTTCTTAGTATCCATGGGGAACACATTCCCCTTCACGAAGTTGCTGTTATCATCCTTCTCCACCACCTCATACAGCGAATCCCATGAGCCAAGGTCGCTCCAGGAGATATCCATGGGCATGCACACCACATTCCTGCTCCTCTCAATCACCGCGTAGTCTATGGAGATGTCCGGCATGTCTGTGAAGCACTTCCAGGTCTCATGGAAGCACTCCCTGAGCTTGCTGTATATCTCGGGCGAGCACTCCTTGAGCTCCTTAAAGAACAGCTTGGGGGTAAACATGAATATCCCCGAGTTCCAGAAAGCTCCACTCTCAATAAGCCACCTCGCAGTATCCTCGTCCGGCTTCTCCACAAAACACTCCACACACCTTACCTCAACCCCGTCAATCTTCACCGCCCTGCCCGGCTTTATGTAGCCGTAGCCGGTCTCCGCCTTCCTGGGCTTTATCCCGAAGGTGACGATGTGCTTCTTTGACAGCCTCTCCGCGGTGCGCAGGTACTCCATGAAGCGCTCCTTCTCCTTCACATAGTGGTCGCTCGGCAGCACCACCACCGCCTCATCCTCATCCACGAACTCCTTCTCCACCAAGTACTGCATCGCATAAGCCACCGCAGGCGCCGTGTTCTTGAAGGCTGGCTCAACAATTATCCTGTCATCCTCCACACCCAGTATATCCTTAACCAGCAGCTTGAACTCCATGTTCGTTGAAACAAAGTACTCAACACCGCTGATTCTCTCCACAAGCTCCTCAAGCAGCGTCTTATCACTCGCAATCTTCTGAAACTGCTTGGGGAAACTGTTTCTTGATATCGGCCAGAGCCTTGTACCCCTGCCTCCCGCAAGTATAAGTGCTTTCATATCATGACCCCTCTTTTTTCTTAAATATACGCCTCCTAAAATATAAAGGTTTGCTCAGCCACAGCCACCCTCACCCCCCCACCAGAGAACACGCCGAGCACCCTTCCACCCCCAGAGGCGATGTATGCGCAGGGCTCAGCCACCGCACCCACGCCTGAAGCACGCCTCACGAACTCGCTGCACCTGAACCTGTGCTCCACCTCACGCACCCGCTCAGTCTCCACAACCCCCAGCTCAACCCCCAGGCGCTCCGCAGCCTCACGTATTCCCCTCTCCCCCGCCTTGTGCGGTATGGTGAATATGCCGCGGAGGCTAAGGGAGCTCAGGCGCGCCCTCTCAAGGCAAACAGACAGAGCTGCAAGCACCCTCTGGGCGCTCACACCCCTCCTGCTGCCAACCCCCGCAACCAGGCTGAGAGGTCTCATCACCACCCACCCCCGCGGCAGCTCCAGCAGCCTTGAGCTCACCACAATACCCGCATCACACTCCACCCTGCCCATCATCTCAAGCGGATAAACCTCAAGGCGCGTGCTCACCCGCATGTCAGAGAAAACCACCACCCGCCTGCGGTTTGCGATTGCAGAATTAACATGCCTTGCATCCCCCTCCAGCAGCAGCGAATTTCTCTCCGCAATCTCCTCGGCGCACTCCAGCCCCTGAGAGGCTGTGGAGGTGGTAACCACGGGCACAGCCCCGAGCTTATGCGCCAGAAGCTCCGCCAGCCTGTTTGCACCTCCATGCCCGGAGGCAACGCTGATCACAAACCTGCCCGCGTCATCCACGCACACCACCGCAGGGTCGGAGTGCTTGCTCACCAGCAGCGGCGCAAGGGTTCGCACGAGTATGCCAAGTGCCATGACGCACACTATGGCGTCGCACTCGCGGAGCAGCCCGCGCATGAGCTCGCCCAGCGGAGCCCTGCCC
>JAADFH010000115.1 GCA_013152995.1 Methanobacteriota archaeon | reverse complement strand
GCGCACGTCCCCGCTCCTGGGCATGCGGCATCCTCAAGAGCCGCAAGCTCCTGCTCGCTTATCCTGCCAGCCTTCAGCTCCCCGATGCCCTCAAACACGCTTATCAGGTCAACCCTCCTGTCGTTCACCACACCTGGGCACATCGCTCCTGCCGTAACCACCACCGACGGCAGGTCAAGCCTGGCGCATGCCATCAGGTGCCCCGGCACTATCTTATCACAGCCCGGAATGAACACCAGAGCATCAAACCTGTGAGCCTGCACCACAAGCTCTATGCTGTGGGCTATAACCTCCCTTGAGGGCAGGGAGTAGCGCATGCCCTCATGCCCCATGGCTATGCCGTCGCATATCCCTATGGTGTTGAACTCTAAGGGCGTGCCTCCCGCCAGCCTGACGCCCGCCTTAACAGCGTCTGCTATGCTCCTGAGGTGCACATGCCCTGGAATCAGCTCACTCCAGGAGTTCACCACACCCACTATCGGGCGCTCCAGCTCCTCATCGGTCATGCCTGTAGCCTTCATCAGGCTCCTGTGAGGCGCCCTCTCCACACCCCTCTTTACCTCATCGCTCCTCATGCGATACACTTCTGCTGCGCATGCATATAATCTTAACGAAAACTTTTAAAGTCCTGGAGGCAAGAAAAACAGGAGGTGGTGGATAATGCAGGAGCTTGAAATTCTCAGCCTGCTTGAGGAGAATGCCAGGCTGAGCATGCGTGAGATTGCAGACGCCACAGGAGTTGAGGAGGAGAAGGTTAAGAAGATTGTTGAAGAGCTGGAGAAGAGGGGAGTGCTCCTCGCCTACAGGGCGGTGGTGAACTGGGAGAAGGCGGGGGTTGAGAAGGTCTGCGCGCTCATAGACGTCAAGATAACGCCGGAGAGGGAGCACGGCTACGACTCGGTCGCGAGCAGGATAATGCGCTTCCCGGAGGTGAAGAGCCTCTACCTGGTTTCCGGCACCTACGACCTCTCGGTGCTGGTGGAGGGGAGGAGCATGCGGGAGGTTGCCAGCTTTGTTGCCGAGAAGCTCGCACCGCTTCAGAACGTTACCAGTACCACCACCCACTTTGTGCTCAAAAAGTACAAAGAAGCTGGGGTAATGCTCTACGATGGCGAGGAGCTCAGGAGGCTGGCTGTGAGCCCATGAACATGCGCGGGAAGATCGCAGGCAGAGTTGCGGAGGTGCCGCCCTCAGGCATAAGGCGGTTCTTTGAGCTGGTTCAGGGGGTGGAGGGTGTCATCTCACTGGGTGTGGGCGAGCCGGACTTTGTAACCCCCTGGCACATACGTGAGGCTTGCATCTACAGCCTTGAGAAGGGCTACACCATGTACACCTCAAACTACGGCATGCCAGAGCTCAGGGAGGAGCTCAGCAGGGCTATCTCCAGGAGGTACGGGGTTGACTACTCGCCGGAGAACGAGCTGCTGGTTACCGTGGGGGTGAGCGAAGCCTTTGACCTTGCGATAAGGGCGCTGGTTGATCCAGGGGATGAGGTGCTGATACCCGAGCCCTGCTACGTCTCATACGTGCCCTGCACGGTTTTCGCCGGGGGCAAGCCCGTGAGTGTGCCCACAAGTGCAGAGGAGGGCTTCAGGGTAAGCGCCGAGAGCATAGAGGAGAGGATAACCGAGAGGAGCAAGGTGCTGGTTCTCTGCTACCCCAACAATCCCACGGGTGCAACGCTGCGCAGGAAGGAGCTTGAGGAGATCGCTGAGGTGGTGGTGGAGCATGAGCTCGTGGTGATTACCGACGAGCTCTACGACAGGCTGACCTACTCCGGAAAGCATGTGGCGTTTCCGTCGCTCAACGGAATGAAGGAGTACTGCGTCTACCTGAACGGCTTCTCAAAGAGCTATGCGATGACCGGCTGGCGCATCGGCTACGCGGCTGGCTGCGCCGAGGTCATTGAGGCGATGATGAAGATTCACCAGTATGCCATGCTGTGCGCACCCGTGATGAGCCAGATGGCGGCGCTTGAGGCGCTGCGCAGGGGCGATGGGGCGGTTGAGAGCATGAGGCGCGCCTACGACCGCCGCAGGAGGCTGATTGTGAAGCGCCTCAGGGAGGTGGGGCTGGAGTGCTTTGAGCCAGAGGGAGCGTTCTACGTTTTTCCGTCTGTGCGCTCAACCGGCATGAGCAGCGAGGAGTTTGCTGAGAGGCTGCTGAGGGAGCAGAAGGTGGCTGTTGTGCCCGGCAACGCCTTCGGCAGCTCGGGTGAGGGGCACGTGAGGATGGCTTACGCCACCTCGCTTGAGAGCATTAATGAAGCCATGGACAGGATTGAGAGGTTTCTGAGGAGGTGAGCAAGAATGGAGGTTAAGCCTGAGAGCTTCTACAGGCTGTGCGTGAGGAGCTGTGTGGTGGTGAGCACCGCTTCCCCGAGAGGCATAAGCAATGCCGCACCCTTCAGCTTCAACATGCCGGTGAGTTTCTCGCCGCCGATATTTGCGATAGCCTCGCAGCCCTCCCACGACACCTGGAGGAACATCAGGGAGACTGGGGAGTTCGTGGTGAACTTTGTGGGCGAGGAGCTGGGGGAGAAGATGCACATACTTGAGCAGGACTTTCCCTACGAGGTGAGCGAGATTGAGAAGGCGGGGCTGACTGAGATGCCCTCAAAGAAGGTTAAGGCACCGCGCATAGCCGAAGCCTACGCCTGGCTGGAGTGCAGGCTGGAGCACAGCGTTACCTTAGGGGACCACGTGCTGATTGCAGGCAGGGTGCTTCATGCGGAGGTCAAGGATGAGTGCATGCAGGATGTTGTGGATGTGAGCAGCGCCAAACCCCTGCTGCACATCTCGGGCAGCGCCTTTGCCGTGCCTGAGCTGAGGAGGTTCAAGAGGGCTTGACAGGCTACACGGCTGCAGACAGCCTGGTTCTGGGTGCGGGCGTGCTGGCGCTGCGCAGGGTGCTGGCAGAGCTTGCGCTGAGGGTGAGCGCAAGGTTCTTTGCCGCAACCATGCCGGTGGTGCTTCTCGGCGCCCTCTCGCAGACGATGAGCGACGCCGGCAGGCTGGGCTTCAGCCTGAGCGCACCTGTGGTTTTTGCCGGCACCGCCGCGGCTGCGCTTCTCCTGCTGGTCTCCGGCGCCGCTGCCGAGCGCAGGGCTGGGGTGGGGTACGAGTGGGTGAGTGGCGGGCTTGGCATTGCCATGCTCGCCTACCCTGCTTTTGTGCTTCTGAACAGCCTAAGGTACCCGGAGGCAGGGGTGGAGGTGCTTATCCTGTTTGCGGTTGCCACGCTTGCAGTGCTGGGCGCTCTTGCGGCAGCGGGCTACCAGCAGCCCTGGGGCATGCTTGCAGTTGCAGGGCACATGCTGGATGCGAGCTCAACGGTGGTTGGAGTGGAGCGGTACGGCTATGTGGAGGAGCTGCCGCTGGAGGGGATGCTTGTGAGCCTCGCAGGCACAGCCTACGTGATTTTTCCGATGAAGCTCTTAGCCCTTGCGGTGGCTTTCTGGGTGGTTAACCGCGCCAGCGCGGGAGAGGACAGGAAGTTCTGGTACTTTGTGTTTTTTGTGCTCGGGTTTGCTCCGGGTGTGAGGAACACGCTGACGCTGCTGATGCTGGGCT
>JAADFH010000114.1 GCA_013152995.1 Methanobacteriota archaeon | reverse complement strand
GTACGAGGATGGTGCGCACGATCGTTGCATCGAGGAGAACCGCAACGGCGAGGCCGAACCCCATCTGCTGGAACGTCGGGAGACGCCCCGCGGCGAACCCGGCGAAGACCGCAACCATGATGGCTGCTGCCCCTGTGATCAACGCTCCCGTCGTCCGCAGTCCGTAAGCGACGGAATCTGCGTTGTTCTTCGTGATGTCGAATCGCTCCTTGATGCGCGACAGCAGGAAGACGTGATAGTCCATCGACAGGCCGAAGAGAACCGAGAACAGGAACAACGGGATCCAATCCTCGATGACCTCGACCTGGCTGAACCCGAGGAATGATGCGATGTCCTTCACCCACTCGGGGCCGACACCTGCCTGGAAGAACGCGACGACCAGTCCGTAGGCCGCTGCGACGCTCAGCAGGTTCATCACGATCGCCTTGGCTGGGATCACGATGGAGCGGAAGGCGACCGTGAGGAGAACGAAGCTCAACCCGAGCACGACCGCAAAGACGATCGGTGTGTACGTGTCGGTCTGGCTCAGGAAGTCGACGGTGACCGCCGTCTCCCCACCGACGTACACCACGGAATCTGCGACAACGGCGTCGGGCACGATGTTCGACCGTAGGTCGCGAACGGCTTCGATCGACTCCATCGAGTTCACGTCACCAGGGAGCACCACCGACAGTACGGCGAGATCTGCGTTCGAACCAGGGTCGAGCGACATCGGGCCGAACCGGCCATCGAGAGCGATCCTCATCTCGAGGGCAGCGACCGTCTCATCCACAGCTCCGCCGGCAACCACCACCTCGACCGGAGATGCGAGCCCACCGCTGAACTCGGCCTCGAGGATCTCGAAGGCTTGCTTCGACTCGATCTCGTCGGGAAGTGTCGAGACACCTGCGAACCCCGTCTCGATCCACAGGAAGCTCGTGGCGAAGATCAGAAGGACCCCGGCGGAGGCGACCAGGGACACGACGGGGCGAGCCATCACCACGTTCGTCATACCGTCCCAGAACGTGCCGTGGCTGTCGAGCGATCCACGCCTGCGCAGCCGCAGCCAGTCGATCTTGTCGCCGAGAAGCGACAACACGGCAGGGAGAAGGGTCATCGAGGCCCCAACCGCGACGATCACCACGAGGATCGCACCGATCCCGAGCGAGCGGAAGATAGTGTTCGGCAGGAGCAGCATGCCGATGAGTGCGAGGACGACCGTCATACCGGAGAAGAACACGGCACGGCTAGCGGTTCCGCCGGAGCGAACGATCGCTTCGATCTTGTCGAGCCCCCGGGCACGCTCCTCGCGGTACCTCGAGACGATGAACAACGAGTAGTCGATTCCGACAGCGAGCCCGATCATCGAGATCATGTTGGTCACGAAGAAGCTGAGCTCGAAGACCTGTCCGACGAGCGCAGCGAGGCCCATCGACACCGCGATGGACACGACGCCGAGCACGATCGGGATCACACCCGACACGACGCTCCCGAAGACGAGGATCAACACGACGAGCGCGACGGCGATGCCGATCGTCTCCCCGGTTCTGAGATCCTCCTCGGCGACGCGGTTGACATCGTTCTCGACGGTCTGGGGTCCCGCAACGTGCGTCGTGAACCCTGCAGGCTCATCCACGCCGAGGACCGTCTCACCGAGGATCTCCGCATTCTCGGATACCACATTGGAATCCTCCCCGGCGAGCATGACCGGCAAGAGCGCTGTGCTGCCGGACTCACTCACGGGCCCATCACCGGTGAGATAGGAACCGACCGAGTGCACGATGTCGGGTCCGAGTGACTCCACGGTTTGCTGTACCGACGCAACGTACGCGACGTACGCGGGGTCGGATACGCCCAACGAATCGTTCGCAATGATGATGAACTCCGTATTGACCGATTCGCCTCGTACCTCCTCGATGAGGTTGGCGGCCTTGGTCGACTCCGGGTTGTCCGTGAAGCTCACCGAAGCCGTCAAGGCGTCACCCAACAGTTGCGAGGACAGAACCCCTGCGGTGATCAGGAGGACGGCCCACAGTACGAGGGTCCTCCATGGGTGGGTTGCGCTCGCTTTTGCCAGCGACTGTGTTCCTAACGCCATTGCATCTCTCCCAAAGGTGGTATACGCTGTATGCATACAGTGTATGTTTACGGTGTAAATGTATACATACACCGTAAGCTTGTCAAGAGAGTGTTTGGAGAAACCTTTTGACCTACGATGAAGACATGGCCACACGCACTCGCGGTACGCTGACGAGGGACCGCATCATCGAGGTCGCCATTGCATTCGCCGACGAGCACGGCGTCGAGGCACTGTCGATGCGCAAACTCGGTGCCGAACTCGGCGTCGAGGCGATGTCCCTCTACAACCACGTGGACAACAAGGACGACATCTACGACGGCATGATCGACTTCGTCGTCGGAGCGATCCCCCTCCCCGACGAGGACACGGTGTGGCAGAACGCGATCCGTGCGTTGGGGACCGACGCCATGGAACAGTTCAGCGCACATCCCTGGGTCGCACCGTTGATGATGACACGGGGAATGTTCGGCCCGGCAGCGCTGAGGTTCATGGACCGCGTCCTCGCCGTGCTCTCCAACGCGGGCTTCACCGATGAGGACACCCACCACGCGTGGCAGATGCTCGCCTCACATACGATGGGCTACACCTTCCAACAGGCAACCAACCCGGGTGCGATCGACGACAAGTTCGACGGTCTCGATGTCCTCGTTGCACAACTCGCGGAAGAGTTCCCACACGTCGCGAGGCTGGCACCCCTTCTGGCGCAGTGCGAGTTCCGGCACGAATTCGAGTTCGGCCTCGACATCATCATCGACGGTCTCGAAGCACGACTGAACTGAGGCGCCCAGCGACTCCTCGCCGACGGCGTCCCCCGGGACGACCGTCACATGGGATCCCTCAGTTGCTCTGGAGGCCGCTGGTGAAGGCTGCGATCATCACGACGAGGATCATCACAGCCCACAGGATCAGGCCGATGAGCACGATGACGCCCTGGACCTTGAAGATGGTCTGGA
>JAADFH010000113.1 GCA_013152995.1 Methanobacteriota archaeon | reverse complement strand
AAGTGTCGGGGTGGCCAAGCCTGGTATGGCGTCAGCCTGCTAAGCTGATGGGCTCTGCCCGCCGGGGTTCAAATCCCCGCCCCGACGTTCACAGTAACCAGAGCTCAGTTGCACCACTTTATACTGCATTGCTAACTTTTCCCTTCACCACAGCTATGTATACCTCCCAGCCTTTCATACCTCAAAATAGCCTCTCCATGAGAAACAGTCACAGTCAGGTATAGGAAGCTTCCGAAAAACCTACTGAGTACAACACTAAACGGAGGCGTCCTTCTCCTTTGAAACGTTATCTCTGGCATTTTTATCACCACAAACAGGACGCCTCCAGCACATACTTATACCTTAAGTTGACAGCACTACCTCGCCAACCCCAAGCTTTATATACACACATCCGCAGGAAAAAGCGTATGCTTGCTGGCATCCTGGAGAGAGCTGCAGCGGCGCTGTACTTCTTTCTGCCAGCCTACGTGGCTAACACTCTGCCGGGCATCTTTGGTGGAGGCACACCTCTGGACATGAACAGGAAGTTCATAGACGGGCGCCCGCTGCTGGGGAAGGGTGTAACGGTGAGGGGCACCCTCGCAGGCATAGCAGGCGGTACCGTGGTGGGTGCGCTGCAGGGGAATGTGGTGCTCGGGTTTCTGCTCTCAGCAGGTGCGCTCGCCGGGGATGCGGCAAGCAGCTTCTTCAAGCGGAGGCTCGGATTTGAGAGAGGTGCCCCTGTGCCGCTGCTGGACCAGCTCAACTTCGTGGTGGGTGCGCTGCTGCTGGCGAGCACCGTCGTGAGCATCCCCTTAGACTACGTGCTGGTGCTGCTCGTGGTGACTCCCGTGGGGCACCTGGCTGTCAACAGGCTGGGCTACCTGCTGAAGATAAAGGACGTGCCCTGGTAAGTGGAGGTGATGGTGTGAAGCTGCTCAAACGCAAACCTGCGGTGTGCGCATCGCTCATGGCGCGCAGCACCGAGGAGGTGATACCGCTTCTGCTGGAAGCTTCTGAGCTGGCGGATGTGGTGGAGATAAGGGCAGACGCATTGAAGTTCAGCTCGGGATACACAGCAGAGGTCAGGAGGCTGCTGAGAAGGGTCAGGGAGATGGTGTCCCTGCCTGTGATACTGACCGTAAGGAGCGAGCGTGAGGGCGGGCTCTTTGCGGGCAGTGAGAGCGAGCTTGCGGAGTGCCTCATAGCCGGTGCTTCTCTTGCTGATGCGGTGGATGTGGAGCTGCGCATGACCCCGCACCTGCGTGATGAGGTTGTGCAGAACGCCAGAAGCTCGGGGGTGCAGGTTATAGTCTCGCATCACGACTTCCAGCACACTCCCGAGCTTGCGGTGATGCGGGAAATCGTGGAGGAGGAGCTTGCGGCTGGTGCAGACATCCCCAAGGTGGCGGTAATGGCGAGGGGCTGCGAGGATGTGCTCAGGCTGCTCCAGCTCACCTGCGAGTTCGGCTCACGCATGCCCTTCATAGGCATTGCCATGGGTGAGGCTGGGAGGGTGAGCAGGGTTGCGGCGCCCGCGCTTGGCTCTGCAATCACCTACGGGTACGTTGGCGCTGAAACAGCGCCGGGGCAGCTCAGCGTGAGGGAGCTCTTAGAAATGCTGCGGATGCTGGGGTTGAGGGATGGTTGACGCTAAAACAAAGGTGTTCGCGGTTATAGGCTCGCCTGTTGAGCACAGCCTCTCGCCGGAGATGCACAATGCCAGCTTTGAGAGCCTGGGGCTGAACTGCATATACGTTGCCCACAGGGTGGAGAGGCACGAGCTCGCGGATGCAATCTCAGGATTCAGGGCGCTGAAGTACGGCGGGGTCAACGTTACCCTGCCGCACAAGTGCGATGTTATGGCTTACATGAGCACGCTCAGCAGGGAGGCGAGGCTCACAGGTGCTGTGAACACCATTGTTTTCAGCGAGCGCGGTGTTGAGGGGCACAACACCGACGGCAGGGGTGCGCTTCTGGCGCTGGAGGAGGCTGGCGTCAATGTTGAGGGCAGAAGGGTGCTGGTGCTCGGCGCTGGCGGTGCTGCAAGGGCGATATGCGTGGCTCTGGGGCTTGCGGGTGCAAGGGTAAGGGTGCTCGCCAGGAAGCCGGAGAAAGCTAAGGAGGTGGCTGAGCTGGTGCGCAGGGCTGGTGCACATGCGGAGGCGGGTGAGCTGGTTGCGGAGAGGCTGGCGGAGGAGGTGGAGGGATGTGAGGTTGTTATAAACGCCACGCCCGTGGGGATGCATCCCAGAACCCAGGAGACGCTTCTCACCAGGGAGCAGCTCAGCTCGCAGCCCGTGGTCATGGACATCGTCTACACCCCCAGGCTGACTAAGCTGCTCAGGGAGGCTGAGCGGGCGGGGTGCAGAACTGTGGATGGCGTGGGGATGCTGGTGCACCAGGGTGCGGAGGCGCAGAGGCTGTGGCTGGGCATTGAGCCGGATGTGCGTGCGATGCGAAGAGCTGTGCTGAGGGCGCTTGAGAAACGTGAATGATTTTACGTTGGGTGTAACACGTTAACGGGATAAGTCTAAATAGTGGATGCTCTAAAGTAGCTGTGCAGGGAATGCTGTATGCTTGAAGCTGTGGTGACTCTGCTGATATCCATAATTCCGGGCTTCTTCCTGTCTCTGCTGATATTCCGCAGGCTGGATGTTGTGGAGAGGCTGGTGAGCTCGTACGTGCTCAGCTTTGTCTGGGTTGCGCTGAGCCTGTTCGTGCTTGACAATCTGGGCTCCCTGTGGTTTCTGTACCCGGCGACCATGATAACACCCGCCAAAGGTCTGGCGATTGTTGCGCTGCCCGTGCTTGTGGCTCTGCCCGTGCTGGCTAAGCGTGGGCTGAGGGCGCTTAAGACTGACCTCCTGGTGCCTCCCAGTACCGCCACGCTGGCGGTGATTCTCCTGGGACTGGCGATGGCTTCCGCGGTGGCGCTTGAGAACTTTTCAACGCCCCAGCCCCCTGCTGAGGACCCCTTCTTTCATATAAAGATGGCGAACCACTCAGCTACGGGCACTCCCACAGGGTGGAGAGCATCTGGGAGGGTGTGGCAAAGGAGAAGGCGATGCTGGTCAGGAAGGCGCAGCGTGCGATTTTGCCTGCTGACTACACCTACGCCCCGGGCATGCACTACTTCTTGGGGCTGGCGATTCTGCTCTCAAAGGGTGACCCCTTCCTGGTGGGCAGGCTCTTCCCCTCCGTCACCGCCTTCTTCTTAGTGCTTGCCTTCTACCTGGTCTCCAGGTACGTGGTGAGGGACGAAGCCTTTGCCTTTGTCTCGGCGCTCGCCTTCAGCTCAGCCAGGTACGTGGTGCTGCGAACCGAGTATCTGGTGCCGGAGAGCGTGGGAATGGTTATGATGTTCGTGGCGTGGTACG
>JAADFH010000112.1 GCA_013152995.1 Methanobacteriota archaeon | reverse complement strand
AGTATGCCGTGATAACCCTGTCAATTATCTTCTCAAGCTTCTCCCTGGTTATGCTCCTGCCGCTCAGATTCTCAAGCAGGTCGTTTATTATAAATGTCGGCACCTTGCCCCGGAGGCTCTTCAGCCTGGCTTCAACCTCCTCCGGTGTGAGGAACTCCTCACCCTCTCTGGCTTCCTGGGACGGTGCCTCTTCCTGCTCCTCCTCAATTCTTATGACCTCCCTGATGTCCTCATCTGCCACACCTCACGCCCCCTGAAGCACCTCATCCACAATCGCCTGCACATTGAACTTCCTGCCGTAAACCAGCCTCATGTCCCTCATCAGCGTGTTCAGCATCTCTCTGAGCTCTATCATCTCTCCTCTCAGCCTCTCAAGCTCCTCTGCAAAGCTTGCCAGCTCTTCATTGCAGTTTTTGAGCTCTGACACCTCATCCTTCAGCTCCGAGACACTTGTTGACAGCTCATCAACCCTGTTTTTAAGCTCAGAGTCCATGTCAAGTGCCCTTGAGACGATGCGCTCCATCACGGCAAGCAGCTGCTCCCTGGTGACCTTCCTGCCGGAGAGCGCCTTCTGCACGTCGCTGAGCACAAAGCTGGGCACGCTGTCCCTGAAATCCCGCAGAAACTCGCTGATCTCCTTATCACTCATGAACTCAGCCTCTGCCTCAGGCTTGAGTTCATCTTCCCGCTTCTCCTCGCTAAGGAACCCGAGCATCTTTCATCCCTCCTGGAGAACCTCCATTATTATTGAGCGAATATCAACCTCCTTCATGGTCAAAAGCTTCAGATCAACGATTATATCGTCAATTATGTTCTTCATCTCCTTTACCTCCTCGGTAAGCCTCTCAAGCCGCTCTATACTTGCAGCGGTTACCTGTGACTCACCTATAAACGGGTTTATCTGGGTTGACACCACCTCATACAGCATCATTATGTCCTTGAGGCTCTCATCCAACCTGCCAAGCTCATTTTTTACCTCTGTTATCTCCTTTCTGATGTTTGATATTGATATCTTCATCCTGCCAACGTCATCATCCAGGTTTCCAAGCCTCTCCATCACCTTTACCTTGAAATCCTCATCCTCTTTGCCCTCTTCCTCAACCTCCTCAATCTCGTCCAGCAGCAGCTCCTCGTCGTCCACTGCGGCAGGCTCATCTGCACGCCTGAGCTTCTTCACTATGCTCTTGATAAACTCCATCACCTTGCCCCCATGGCGAAAAATAAAAGGTGGAGGCTGGAGCGCCTCCATCTGCTGCTCCCTGGCTTACTGGAGCACGACCACATTGGTGGTGTAGGCTGGCGGTGTGGTGAAGTCTATTATGCCCGGTGCGCCGAACTCGGGTCTGACCTCACCGCTCACGTCGGTGCGCTCCTCTATGCCGCTGAAGGCGCTCAGGGCGTTTATCGTCAGCACCACCTTGTCTCCCTTGTTCAGCGTCGGGTTGCTGGAGGTCAGAGAGTTGTCCTCATCCTGCAGCACGATTATGCCGAACCTGGTTCCGCTGACACCCCACGGCTTGGTGAGGGTGAATATGTTGCTGTAGCCGTTGGTGTCTGCATATGCGGAGCTGTTGTAGGAGAAGACCACCCTCTTGTTGCCATCGCTGATCACCACGGTGGTGGTGTTCAGGTCAATGTCCGCGCTGCCTGCGTTGGGCTCTATGTAGATGGCGAGCTTGCTTATGTTGCCGTGAATCGTTGGCACGTAGCCGGTGACCTTTATCACCGACAGACCGCTTGCCACCTGCTCGGTGCTCTCCCTGCCAGTGGACGCTGCCTTCTGCTGCAGGAAGCCCGAGGTCTGTATCAGCACTCCTGCAGCTACGGCGGCCACAAGCACCATGGCTATGAATATAATCAGCGTGCCTATGCCGATGGCACCCTTATTGTCCTTTATCACGCGCATTCCCACCACCTCACTGCAGCGTTATCACGTGGTCCGTGTACGCCGGTGGCGTGGTGAAGTCTATTATGCCCGGTGCACCGAACTCGGGTCTGAGCTCACCGCTCACGTCAGTGCGCTCCTCTATGCCATTGAAGGCGGCGCTGGCGTTGACTGTGATTATCACCTTGTCTCCCTTGTTCAGCGTCGGATAGCTCTGGGTTATTGAGCCATCTGCGTCCTGCAGCACGATTATGCCGAAGTCCGTGCTTCCAAGATTGGTTATGGTTCCACTTATATTTGCCCGCCATGCTGCCAGGCTGGTGTTAAAGATGTTGCCGTATCCACTGGTTGCCTGGTCCACGAAGAAGCTGGAGTTGTACTTGAACTGCGCCTCAACGCTCTCATTGTTAAGCGTAAGCACTGCGGTGTTAAGGTCTATGCCCGCACTGCCTGCGTTGGGCTCTATGTAGATGGCAAGAAGGTCAACCTTGCCTCCAGGCACCGAGTCTACGTGACCCACCACCTGGGCTACCGATATACCGCTTGCCACCTGCTCGGTGCTCTCCCTGCCAGTGGACGCTGCCTTCTGCTGCAGGAAGCCCGAGGTCTGTATCAGGACTCCTGCGGCAACGGCGGCCACAAGCACCATGGCTATGAATATAATCAGCGTGCCGATGCCTATGGCCGCCTGATTGTCTTTTCTAAGCCTTTGCTCTCCTGACATTCATTCACCCCCCTTGCTTGTGATGTTTATCTCTGAAAAATCAGGATATTTATCGCTTTTTTATACATACTTCTGCAGGTGCTTATGTAGGTAACAAAAAACTAATATCTACTGTAAGAAGGATAATATTCAGCATGAGAATTCTGCTGCTCATCCTGCTGCTCCTGCCGGGGGCTTACGCTTATCAGCAGGGCTACATCAAGGTGTGGGAGAAGAGCTTCCACTACGAGATAGCCGACGTGCAGGTGTTCGCTTACCATAGAGATGGGGTGAAGGATGATATTGCGGTGGCGGTGGGCAAGAGGGTCTACTTCTTCAACTCCTCCGGCGGAGAGCTCGGGGTGTATGTGGGCAGGAGCCCCTTCACCGCCCTCACCGCCTACACCCTTGAAACAGGCAGGGAGAGGGTGGT
>JAADFH010000111.1:1726-4755 GCA_013152995.1 Methanobacteriota archaeon | reverse complement strand
CTGAAGGCGTTTGACATCATCTCCTTCTGCAGCTCAAGCATCTCGCGGTTAATCTTCACCATCTTCTTGGAATCCCCCTCCTTCTGCGCCTTCCTCAGCTTCTCCTGCAGCTGCGGCATCCTCTCCCTGATATGCCTCATCCTCTCCCTGTCAACCACCCTGCTCGTGACTATGGTTATGAACAGCGAAACCAGCGAGGAGATTATTAGGATGCCTATCATGTACCTGTGCTCATTGCCTATGCTGAACACCAGCCCCAGCGTTGAGTTCAGCACCGCATACAGCGGTTCCAGCGCCTTCAACTATATACACCTCGCCAGCTTGTCTCCCGCCTCCTCCAGCATGTTCGTGCGGTTCTCCACTATCTCAACCGTTGCACCCGTGAGCATCGCACATGCCATCGCCATCGCCCTGTTCATCGCCTGATGCAGCTCAATCTCCTCTATACTATCCTCATCCCTCTGCCTGGTCTCATCACCTGCACGCCTCTCCCTTATCTCCTCCGGGGAAGCCTCAATAAGCACTATACGTGACGGCTTGAGCTCCTCCAGCACCCAGCTCGGCAGTCCTGGAAGGAAACCCCTGGGAGTCTTTATGGTGCAGTGGGTGTCAACCACCACATTCTCCCGCTTGGCGATCTCGGCAATAGCCCTGGCAGCCAGCCTCTGGATTCGCTTCTGCACCTCCGGCTCAAGCTTGCGCATCTCATCCCTGGTGTTCACCAGATTCTCCCGCTTGGCAATCTCAAACATCTTGTCACCAAAATTCACCACCTGGAACTTGGAGCCAGCCTTCGCAAGAGCGGTGTTCAGCACCGTGCTCTTACCAACACCCGGTATGCCCGTAACCACCACGCACTTCATCTCGCTCACCTCTAAAACAGGTCGCCCACCACCCTTCTGAGCATCGGATGAATCTCCATAATCTGGTGCTTTGCAATCTCCTCGTACAGCCTGTAGAGTATGCCGACAGTGAGAAGCACTCCCGTACCCCCTCCGAGCGCACCCGTGAGGTCTCCCAGCGCCGCAAGCGCACCCACCGAAGCACCCCCCAGCACAGTAACCGCCGGAATGTAGCGCTGCAGCACCCTCTCAATAATCCTGATATCCCCCCTGAATCCAGGGATTTTCATGCCCCCCTGCTGGAGCTGCCTCGCCACGGTCTTGGCGTCCATGCCAGCGGTCTCAACCCAGAAAATTGAGAACAGCACCGAGAGGGTTATCAGCAGCAGGGTGAACACCACCGCATGCACAGGGTCAAAGTCCGGTGTGTATATCGGTCTGGGAAAGGTGAAGAACCTCACTATGCCCGTGGCTACGCCGGTAGCCTGGTCTATCGTGCCAAGTATCGGGTACCCTACCTTCTGAAGCATCGCCGCCCAGAGCTGCACATTAGCCATGAGTATGCTTGCAAATATCACCGGGATGTTGCTGGCGTATATGAACTTTATCGGATACCTGCCCCTCGCCCCTCTAAACCTGCCGTAGGTCAGTGGAATCTCAACCCGCATGCTCTCAAAGTACACCACAATCGCAAACACCACCAGCGTGCCCAGCAGCGGTACCAGAGAGAAGAAGTCAGGGTAGCCGTTGAACAGGGTGTACAGGAACTTGGGCACGATGCCTGCGGGAGCACCGCCGCTGAAGAAGGGGTTGAAGCCCCGCCAGGCAATCTCCTCGCACACGCCTGCGGCTATGAACAGCCCTATCCCCGAGCCAAAACCCCAGCGTGAGACCACCTCATCCATGTAGATGACTAAAGCACCTGCTGCAACAAGCTGCGCAACAATCAGCACCTGGTACTCCAGCAGGTTACCCTGGGCTGGAAGCGCCCCCATGACCACCATCACCACCGCCTCAAACACGGTGAAGCCAAAAGAAAGCAGCTTCTGGGTGCCCATGTATATTGCCTTATCCCTGGGGTTTGAGAGGTCCAGGTCTATCAGCTTGCCCCCCACCAGAATCTGCAGAATTATTGAGCCTGTGACAATGGGACCAATACCCAGGGTCATGAGCGTGCCGAACTTGCTTGCCATTATCGTCTGCAGGGCTCCAAAGTAGTTTATCGCACGCTCCTCATCAAGCCCGTACAGCATGGTATTTGCCAGAAGGAAGTATATCAGCAGAACAACAACAACCCACTTAAATCGCTGCTTGAAACTCAGAATCTCCCTCGGACGCTCAACCTCCGGAAGAGATGTGAGGAACCCCTCAAACTGGTGCAGCACTCCCATGCCCTATTCACTCCGGCACCACAGCCTCACCGCCTGCCTGGGCAAGCTTCTCCTCCGCTCTGGCGGAGAAAGCATCCGCCTTCACCACAAGCGCTCTGGTGAGCTTGCCCCTGCCGAGCACCTTAACCTCGCCCATGGCTGTGAGGTCCACCTCAATCCTGCCATCCTCCAGCTCCCTGGCAATATTGCATGCCATGAGCCTCTCAAGATTCTCCTCAATCTCTCCCAGGTTCACGGTCTCCAGCTCCCTCTCAGCAGGTGGCTTGAATCCACGCCTGCCGAAGTGGTCGGGCGCGTACTTTATAACCCAGGTCCACTTGCCCTTGTGAGTGCCCGCCATACCCCTGCCCCCCCTGCTGCCTGCGCCCCTCGCCTTCTTGTGCGAGCCTCTCCCGCAGGTTCGCGAGCCGCGCTTCTTGCGTATCTTGCGATGCTTGTGCGCCATCTACCGCATCCTCCTGAGCAGCTCTGATATTCTCTCCCCCCTGTACCCCAGCGCACCTCCCTCAACAAAGCTGCGCTTTATCTTCCTGTACCCCTTCCTCGGGGGATGAAGCCTGAACACAGGCTTCAGCCTGGGTATATCAGAAAGCTCAGCCCTGAACTCCGCAAACGCCTGAGCAAACTCATCTATGCTGCCGTAGGCTGTGTTCTGCTTCACGTACTCATCCGTCAGCCTTGCGCCGCCCTCAAGCTCCCCCCTCTCCCTCAGGAGCAGCGCAACCTCCTGTGCACCAACCTCGCCCCAGGTAACGTAGTCCTTCACCTTCTGCAGCATACCCATGTAAGTGGGGCG
>JAADFH010000111.1:0-1689 GCA_013152995.1 Methanobacteriota archaeon | reverse complement strand
ATTCTGAGCGTGTCCTCTATGCGGGTGTTCACGCCCACCCTGCCTCTCACCCTGACCACCGCGAGGCGCCTCATCTACCTCACCTCACCCACCGTAAAGCCCACCGCCTTCTGAGTCATCTCGCTGAGCTTCATCCTGGTGGTATTCCTCAGAGCCTCGTAGGTCGCCCTGGTGGTATTTATGGTGGTTCGCTTCTCACCAAAAGCCTTGCTCCACACGTCAGAAATGCCAGCAAGCGAGAGGATCTTCTTGCTCACGTCGTTTGTAACCAGCCCTGTACCCCGTGGTGCTGGCAGAAGAGTTATCCTCACACTGCCCGCCCTGCCGGTTACCGCAAAAGGCACGCTGTGCCAGGTGCCGCAGCCGCACTCCCAGCTTCCGCAGCCCCTTGCCACCTGGATGATGTTCAGCTTCGCATCCTTTATAGCCTTGCGTATCGCAGGTCCAACCTCCTTGGCGACGCCCTTGCCCACGCCCACGTAACCGTTTTCGTTGCCTATCGCAACCGTGGCTCTGAACCGCATCCTCCTGCCGGATTTGTGCATCCTCTGCACCATGGTTATGTCCAGCACCTCTTCCTTCAGCTCCGGCAGCAGCACATCCACAATCTCGGGCTCCATTATCCTGAAGCCCCTTCTGAACACCTCTGCTATGTCGGTTATCTCGCCCCTGCTGACCATCACGCCCAGCCTTGTCTTCGGCACCCACTCTACCTCATCATTCATCTCCAGCAGCCTCCCTGATCCTCTCCAGCACCTCATCAAAATGCTCCGGCAGCCTCTCAGGCTCAAGCCCGCGCTTCAGGTAGTCAGCGAAGCGCTGCTTTCTGGCATCGCCCAGCAGCCTGGCGTACTCTGCAATGTGCTCACCCCGTATCCTGCTCATCTCGGGCAGCACCTCCTCGCTCACGGGTACGCTGAGCCCTGCATCCAGCATACCCTTAACAGCCGCAAAGCACCTGCCACCATGCACAGGGGTGCGCAGCCCCAGGTCCACGACCGCCTCCTTCACACCCTTCTGAAGCGCACGCTTTCCAAGCAGGTAGCCAACCAGGTAGGCGGAGCACAGGTTGCGGGTGCCGCCCTTCCAGCCAAACTTTGCCAGCTCCTTTGAGTGAGCTGAAGCCAGGGTAACATCGCCCTCTGGTTTGTAGTCAACAATCTGGGCGATAACATAGCGATTCGTCAGCCTGATTACCGCTCTGGGCTTGTGCGAGAGCAGCAGCTTCAGGCGCTTCCTGTAGTCAGTCTTGCCCTCGCTCCGCCTTCTGAACGCAACCCTGTACCTTGCCCCGCCTGCCATACCAGCTCACCTGTTCTCCATCTCACTCAGGTAGCTCTTCAGGTGCGACCTGCTCCTGAATGCACCGCCCTTTACCATCAGATAAAGCTTCCTGTAGTTTCTCCTGCTGAGCTTCTTCTCATCCCTGAGCTCCCTCAGGAGCCTGCGCAGCGAGCGCACATTTCGCATCCAGCGCTCCTTCTTGCTCAGCCTTGCATACTTGGAGCCCTTCCTGCTCCCGTGTCCGCGCCTCCTGCCCTTCCGCTTCTGCTGCAGCTGCTTCTTCCGCCGGTAGCTGCTTATCCCGCGCTTCTGCTTCGCCTGAATCACGCCTTCCCTGATAAGCCTGCGTATATCCTCTCTGGTGACTGCCTCTCTGACCTCCTCCTCCGCCTCCGGGTCTATCCA
>JAADFH010000110.1 GCA_013152995.1 Methanobacteriota archaeon | reverse complement strand
GTACTTCTGCCTGGGGCACAACACAATCAGGGGCGCTGCAGGCGCAAGCGTGCTGAACGCAGAGCTCATGCACAGGCTTGGTGTGCTTTAGCGGCGGGCTATGAGATGCGCAGCACGGAGCTTCTGAGGGGTGTGCAGCGGGAGGTTCAGAAGGTAATCGTGGGCAGCGAGCATCCAGTGCGCTGTCTGCTGCTCAGCCTGCTCACCTGCGGACACGTGCTGCTTGAGGGCGTGCCCGGTGTTGCCAAGACGCTCATGGTCAGAACCCTGGCGAGAACCCTGGGGTGTCGCTTTACCAGGGTGCAGTTCACCCCAGATTTGCTTCCGGCAGACCTCATAGGTACCAAGATATACAATCAGGCTACGGGAGAGTTTGAAACTAGGCTGGGACCGATATTCACCAACATCCTGCTGGCTGATGAGATAAACAGGGCGCCGCCTAAGGTGCAGAGTGCGCTACTTGAGGCTATGCAGGAGAGAAGTGTGAGCATCTCCGGCGAAACCCACCACCTGCCGGAGCCTTTTCTGGTGCTTGCCACCCAGAATCCCGTGGAGCATGAAGGCACTTACCCGCTGCCTGAGGCTCAGATTGACAGGTTTATGTTCAAGGTTACGGTGGGCTACCCCTCGCCGGAGGAGGAGATGGAGATTCTGGCAAGGCACGCCTCGGGGGAGCTAATTGAGGTCAGGGAGCTTCTCTCACCCCAGGATATCATCAGGATGCAGCATGAGGTCCACAGGGTGCATGTGGATGAGGAGATAAGGCGCTATATTGTGCGCATAGCCCGTGCAACACGCAGCCCCGCAGAGGCGGGGATGGAGGAGTTCGCATCCTACATACGCTACGGTGTTTCGCCCCGTGGGTCACTGTTTCTGGCGCTGGCGTCCAAGGCAAATGCGCTGTTTGAGGGCAGGGACTATGTTATACCCGATGATGTGAAGGCGGTGGCGGTGGATGTGCTCAGTCATAGACTCATTCTCAGCTATGAGGCTGAGGCTGATGGGGTTGATGCCAGGGAGATAATGCGCGGTATTCTTGAGAGGGTTGAGGTGCCCTGAGGTGGATGCTGAGGAGATTCTCAGGAGGCTCAGGAGAATTGAGCTCAGAGCCAAGCTGGTGGCGGATACCATGCTTGCGGGGAGGTACAGGAGCAGGTTCAGGGGAGAGGGGATGGAGTTTGAGGATGTGCGTGAGTACGCCTATGGCGATGATGTGCGTCGCATCCACTGGCAGGTAACCGCGAGGATGGGGAGGGCGTATGTGAAGGAGTTCGTGGAGGAGCGGGAACTGCTACTGGCGCTGATGGTGGATGTGTCTTCCTCAATGGATTTTGGAAGCTCGTGGCGAAGTCTCAGGGAGCTTGCCGCTGAGGTGGCGGGGGTGCTGGCTCATTCCGCAAGCATATGCGGGGACAGGAGCTCGCTGCTGCTGGTGAGCGACAGGGTTGAGCGGTTCATACCTCCCGGCAGGGGGAGGGGACATGTGTACAGGCTGGTCAGGGAGATTCTGCAGACGGGGCGGGAGCGCAGCAGAACGGAGCTCACGGGGGGGCTTGAGTTTCTCAGGAGGGTGCTCAGAAGAAGGGCGCTGGTGTTTGTTATCTCAGATTTCCTGACGGTTGATGATGGCTTTTTCAGTGTGGTGCGCAGACTCAGGGGCAGGGGCTCAAGGGTGGTCGGGGTGATGCTGCGGGATGAGCGCAACTTTGAGCTTCCGGAGATTGGTATGGTGTGGCTGAGGGATCCAGAGACGGGAGAGGAGATGCTGGTAAATACTTCCCGCAGAAGTGTCAGGGAGGAGTTTGCTGAGCTGGCGAGGAGGCATGCTGAAGCCACGCTGCAGAGGTTCAGGGAGGCGGGCGCGGAGGTGATGGTGCTTGACGCTTCTGAGGATGTGCTGAAGCCTATGCTGCGGTTCTTTGCGGGGGCTTAGGGATGGAGTTCGGAGCACCTGAGAGGCTATATCTGCTGCTTCTGATTCCCGCGTATGTGCTGTTTTACTGGTATGCGCTGAGGATGAAGCGGGCGCATGTGCTCAGGTTTGCGAACCTCAGCATGCTGCGCAGGGTTGCGGAGGGCAAGCCTGTGTACGAGAACTACCTCCCCCTTGCGCTGCGCCTGATTGCGTTTGCCCTGCTCGTGGTGGCGCTCGCAGAGCCGGTGAGCGTGGTGAAGGTGAAGAGCACGGGTAGCGACATAGTGCTGGCGATTGATGTGTCTGAGAGCATGTCTGCTACCGACCTGAAGCCGTCACGCATAGAGGCGGCGAAGAGCTCTGCGATAGTTTTTGCGGCTCAGATTGGCGGTGGGGACAGGGTGGGGGTGGTGAGCTTTGCGGGTGCGCCCCACGTGGTTGTGCCCCTCACCAGCGACCTGGATGAGGTGATTGATGGTATAAGGGGTATAGGGCTGGGAAAGGAGCCGGGTACGGCGCTGGGTGATGCCATAATGAGCGCTGTGAGCATGGTCTCAGGGAGCGAGCGCAGAAGGGTGGTGGTGCTGCTCAGCGATGGTGTGAGCAACAGGGGTGTTTCTCCCGGGGAGGCGGTGGAGTACGCGAAGAAGATGGGGGTGAGGATATTTACCGTGGGGATTGGCACTCCTTCTGGAATTATACCTACCACAGGCAGCAGGGCGGAGCTGGATGAGACCACCCTCAGGAGCATTGCAGCCGCCACGGGGGGTGAGTACAGGTATGCCAGGTCTGAGGCGGAGCTCAGGGATATATACTCGGAGATTGCAAGAACCATCAGCGAGCAGGAGGTGAGGAAGCCCCTGACGACGGGGTTTGTGGCGGGTGCGCTGCTTCTGCTTCTGCTGGAGTTCTCGCTGGCGGCAACTAAGTACAGGACTCTGCCGTAGGTGGTGACAGCAATGAGGGCGGCGGTGGTGTACCTTACCTCTCCCGGTGAAGGGGTGGCGGAGCGGATTGCGGGGGTGCTGCGGGAGGAGGGGATGGAGGTGGGGCTTTACAAGGGCAGGGCTCCGCTGGGCGAGCTCATGCGCGGGCTGCTCCGCGAGTGCGACGCCATAGTGTGCGTCATGGCACTTGGCATACTCGTGCGA
>JAADFH010000109.1 GCA_013152995.1 Methanobacteriota archaeon | reverse complement strand
TGCACCGGACAGCACTGCAATACGATAAGATTTTTAATGGGTAACCTTTGGAATGGTTGAGATGGTGCTTGAGAAGCTTGGCGAGTCGCTGAGCGGTGTTATAAGAAAAATCACCAGAGCAGGGGCACTTGACGAGAAGCTTGTTAAGGAGCTTGTGAGGGAAATTCAGCGAGCCCTTCTCAGCGCCGACGTGAATGTGAAGCTGGTTCTGGAGCTATCCAGGCGTATTGAGGAGCGGATGCTCAAAGAGAAGCCACCCGCTGGCTTGAGCAGGCGTGAGCATGCAGTAAAGGTGGTGTACGAGGAGCTTCTCAGCCTGCTGGGCGGCAGAGCTCACAGCAGCACATCCTCAAAGGCGAGGATAATGATGGTGGGTCTGCAGGGCTCCGGCAAGACCACCACCACCGCCAAGATTGCCAGATACTTCCAGAAGCGCGGGCTGAGAACGGCGATTATAGCCGCTGACACCCAGCGCCCGGCGGCGTATGAGCAGCTGGTGCAGCTCGTTGAAAAGTACAGGATACCCGTGCTGAGGAAGGCTGGCGAAAGCAGCGCCGTTGAAATTGTCAGAAGCGCACTGGAGGAGGCTGGAAAGGCTGACATCCTGATTCTTGACACCGCAGGCAGGAGGAGCTGTTTGAAGAGATGGAGGCGCTTGCGAAAGTTTTTGAGCCTGACGAGAAGCTTTTAGTTATTGATGCAAGCATGGGGCAGCAGGTGGGTGCGCAGGCGGAGGCGTTCTCCAGCAGAATAGGCATAACCGGGGTGGTTCTCACCAAGCTGGACGGCTCCGCGAGGGGTGGCGGTGCACTCTCTGCGGTTGCCGCAACTGGAGCTCCCGTGCGCTTCATCGGCACGGGCGAACGCATAGACGACATTGAGGAGTTCAACCCCGAGCGATTTATCTCCCGCCTCCTGGGCATGGGTGATATACAGTCGCTTATTGAGAAGGCAAAGGACAGCCTGGACGAGGAAGCTGCCAAGGACATGCTGAAGGGCGACTTCACGCTGGATGACCTGTATGCGCAGATTGAGTCGCTGAAGAAGATGGGTCCCCTCTCGGGCATCCTGAGCATGCTTCCGGGCTTCGGCGGGGGCATGCCCAAGGAGGTGGCGGAGATAACCGAGAACAGGATGAAGAGGTTTCTGGTGATTATGGATTCCATGACCAGAGAGGAGAGGAGGAATCCGAAGATAATAAATGCCTCAAGGGTGCGGAGAATCGCCATGGGCTCTGGCAGCAGGGTGGAGGATGTGAAGGAGCTGCTTAAGTACCATGCCACCATGAAGAAGGCTATAAAGAGCTTCAGGAAGGGAAGAGGCAGGGGATTCACCCAGCTTGCCAGGATGATGCGGGGAATGAAGATTTGAGGAGGTGCCAGATGAGGGTTTTCAAGTACCATGGCACGGGAAATGACTTTGTGCTGGTGGAGAACCTCAGCCTGAGCATTGAGGAGGAGAGCAAGCCAGAGCTTGCCAGGAGGCTGTGCAACCGCAGGCTGGGGGTGGGAGCGGATGGCATGCTGCTGGTGGAGCCTTCTGAGCGTGCGGACATTAAATTCAGGTACTTCAACAGCGATGGCAGCGAAGCCGGGATGTGCGGGAATGGTATGAGGTGCTTTGCCAAGCATGTGTACGACTTCAGCATCGTGGGCAGCAGGTGCATGAGGGTTGAGACTCCAGCGGGTGAGGTGGAGGTGTGTGTGGTGCGCTCCAGAGGAGCGAGGGCAGACGTCAGGGTGAACATGGGTGTGCCGAGGTTTGAGCCTTCAGAGGTGCCGGTGGAGGCTGAGCACAGGGTGCTGGGGATGAAGCTTGAGACTGCAGCGGGTGAGGTGGAGGTGAGCGCCGTGAACACTGGCGTGCCCCATGCGGTGGTGTTCGTTGAGGACGTGGAGGCGGTGGATGTTGAGACTCTTGGCAGAGCGGTGCGCTGGCATCCGGTGTTTCCCGAGGGCGCAAACGTGAACTTCGTGCAGGTGGTGGATGGCATGCTGAAGGTGCGCACCTACGAGCGGGGTGTGGAGGCTGAGACTCCCGCCTGCGGCACCGGCATAACCGCATGCTGCGCTGTTGCCCTGGAGCTTGGAGTCATAAGCGGGGAGGAGGTGAAGGTACTCGCGAGGGGTGGTGAGCTGCTGGTGAGCACCGAGGAGGGGGAGGAGGGGAGAAGCTTCTGTCTCACAGGTCCCGCGGTCAGGGTTTTCAGAGCGGAGGTGGATGCAGAGCATTGAGAGGCTGAAGGAGATTGACAGGCGCTGGGCTGAGCGATGGAGCAGGGAGAGGGTGTTTGAGGCTGACCCTGATCAGAGGAAGAAGGTTTTTGTCACCTTCCCCTTCCCGTACATGAATGGTCCGCTGCACTTAGGGCATGCCTTCACCTCAACCAGGGTGGATGTGTACGCACGCTTCAAGCGAATGCAGGGGTACAACGTGCTTTTCCCCTGGGCGTGGCACCTCACCGGCGAGCCCATCGCGGGCGCGGCGGAGAGGGTTAAGAGGGGTGATGAGGCGCAGCTCAGGATATTCAGGGAGGTTGATGGCGTACCCGAGGAGGAGCTGGAGAAGTTCACAGACCCAGAGTACATCGCCAGATACTACATACGCGAGGCTAAGAAGGTGCTGCATGAGCTGGGACACAGCATTGACTGGCGCAGGGAGTTCACAACCACCAGCCTGAATCCAGCTTTCTCAAGGTTCATTGAGTGGCAGTACCTCACCCTGAAGGAGAGGGGCTACGTGAGCAAGGGGACGCATCCAGTGGTGTGGTGCCCCCACGATGCCTCACCCACGGGCGACCATGACAGGCTGAGCGGTGAGGGGGTGTCTCCAACCAAGTTCGTGCTTCTTAAGTTCCCCTTTGAGGACGCATACTTAGTTGCTGCCACCCTCAGACCTGAGACCATATACGGGGTAACCAACATGTGGCTTAACCCCGAAGCCACCTACGCCAGGGTGAGGGTGGATGGTGAGGTGTGGATAGTTAGCACCCAGGCGGTGCCGAAGCTGAAGGAGCAGAAGGAGGGGGTTGAGAGCGAGGGCGAGCTCAGCGGCGCTGAGCTGATAGGCAGGCACTGCACAGACCCCGTGAGCGGGAGGAAGGTGCTGATACTCCCCGCGAGCTTTGTTGACCCCGACAGCGCCACCGGCGTGGTGATGTCTGTGCCCTCTCATGCACCCTACGACTATGTGGCGCTGAAGGAGCTGCAGCAGAAGCCAGAGGTTGCGGAGAGGTACGGGGTGAGGCGTGAGGAGCTTCTCGGCATTGAGCCCATCTCGCTGATTGAGACCCCGGGCTACGGGGAGCACCCCGCGATTGAGGTGTGCGAGCAGATGGGTATCGAAACGCAGGATGACCCACGCTTAGAGGAGGCAACGGAGCGGGTGTACAGGGATGAGTTCTACAAGGGTGTGCTCAGGGAGAACACCGGCAGGTACGCTGGAATGCGGGTGGAGGAGGCGAAGGACAGGCTGGTGGCTGACTTTACGGAGCAGGGAATAGCGGATGTGATGTACGAGCTTATGGAGGAGGTGGTGTGCAGGTGCGGCACCCGCTGCCTGGTAAAGATTCTGAAGGACCAGTGGTTCCTGAAGTACAGCGATGAGGGCTGGAAGGCTAAGGTGAGAGAGGCGCTGGCTAATATGAGAATCCTGCCGGAGGAGGCAAGGGCTAGCTTTGAGAACACCATTGAGTGGCTTGAGGACAAGGCGTGCGCACGCAAGGGCGGGCTGGGTACGCCGCTCCCCTGGGACCCCGAGTGGAAGGTTGAGACGCTGAGCGACTCCACGGTGTACATGGCTTTCTACACCATCGCCAAGCACGTGAACCAGGGTAGGGTAAACGGGGAGAAGCTCAGCCGTGAGGTGTTTGACTACATCTTCTACGGTAAGGGAAGCCCGGAGGAGCTGGCAGAGGCATGCGGAACCTCTGCAGAGGTGCTGGAGGAGATGAGGCGGGAGTTCCTGTACTGGATGCCCGTGGACCTGAGGAACTCAGCAAAGGAGCTTATTCCCAACCACCTCACCTTCTTCGTGTTCCACCATGTTGCGCTTTTTGAGCCCGAGCTGTGGCCCAGAGCCATAGCGGTTAACGGGATGATAAGCATTGAAGGGCACAAGATGTCAAAGAAGGCGGGGAACTTCATCACGGTGCGCAGGGCGCTGGAGGAGTACGGAGCGAGCGTGACCAGGTGCGCACTGATGTACGCAAGCGAGGGGATGCGTGACCCAGACTGGAGCGCAAAGCGTGCCATGGACATGAGCTCAAGCCTGAGCAGTTTCTTCAGGCTGGTTGAGGAGCTGGTGGACAGGAAGGAGTGGAGGGAGGAGGAGAGGAACATTGACCGCTGGCTCAGGAGCAGGGTGCAGAGGCACGTGCGCGAGGCTACCATGAGCCTTGAGGAGATGCGCACGCGCTCAGCGCTTCAGGCTGCGCTGTTTGACTTCCACAATGACATGCGCTGGTACCTGCGCAGGGATGTGCCACACAGGGAGACGTGCATGCATGCCCTGCGGGTGTGGGTGAGGCTTCTCGCCCCCTTCGCCCCGGCGCTGTGCGAGGAGTGCTGGAGCATGCTCGGCGGGGAGGGCTTCGTGAGCACCGCAGCCTGGCCGGAGTTCCGGGAGGAGGAGCTCAGCCCGGAGGCGGAGGCAGGGGAGGAGCTGGTGATGCAGACCTACGAGGATGTGCAGAGCATCATAAGCGTCACCCGCATGAAGCCTTCAAGGATATTCATATACACGGCGCCGGAGTGGAAGTGGAGGGTGCTGGAGGAGGTTCAGAGGCAGGAGAGGCGGGAGTTCAGCGAGATTATGCAGAGGCTGATGCAGCAGCCAGAGCTCAGGGAGAGAGGTGGCGAGGTTGCGAAGGTGCTGCAGGAGATGCTTAAGGCTGAGCCGAAGGATGTGCTCAGGGTGAGGGAGCTTGAGGTGCTCTCCGAGGCTGCGGAGTTCTTCAGGCGAGCGTTTGAGGCTGAGGTTTCGGTGTACTCGGCTGAGGATGCAGAGAGGTACGACCCGCAGAACAGAAGCGCCAGGGCTATGCCACTAAAGCCAGCGATTTACATTGAGAAATAACCTTTTTTGCCAGCTTTTTTATAGCCTTGGAGACCTCGTGCTTGGGCAGGCTCAGGACTATGGGCTCCCCTGCCATGACGGAGTCCCTGACGTCGGGCACGTCAGGTATTGTTACAAGCACGCGCTCACCTATGAGGGTTTCAAGCTCGTTCCTGGGTATGTCGTGGTCGCTGCCAGTGCGGTTCACAACCAGCCCGAGCACCGCCCTGCCCTCGTCCCTGGCAACCTTCTTGGTCTTCAGCGCACCCGTGACAGA
>JAADFH010000108.1 GCA_013152995.1 Methanobacteriota archaeon | reverse complement strand
CGGCGGTGAGAAAGGAGCATCTGGAGTACAGCCTTAAGGTGTTCTCTGGAAAAACCGAGCCCAGAGAGCTGTATATATAGGCATGCAGGCTCGCTTTGCTGCTTTTTTTATAGTAGCGGGCGATGGATGCTTGCTGCAATGTTTCAGCTTTTGCAGGGTCTATTTCTGCTGCGTCTCTTGTTCTGAGCCCGCTGCCTGAGAGCTCAGGGAGCTGAACTCCGCCACTTTATTCTCAGCCAGGGCTACGCACGCTCACCTCCGCCACCTCCACAGCACCAGAGCCACAAGCAGCAGCATGGCTATTACTGCAGCTGCCCTCAGTGGAGCACCCTCTGAACCTCCCGCCCCAGCTCCTGCTCTGCCTGCTTCACTTCCATAGCCGCCGTACGGGAGCGCCGTTGGCTCTGTGCGCAGCACCTCTCCGCTTGCAGCGTCAACGAAGTAGTAGGCAAGCTCCTTCGCTGACCACACGCGCCAGGCGAGGCGGTACTCCCGAGCCTCAACAGGCAGGATAAAGAGCGAAACAATGTCAGAACGCAGGCTGCTCTCGCCGGTGATGGAGGCTACAACCTCCACAGCCTCCTCCCTACTCAGCTTGGGTGTGGTGGAGATGTTGATGTCGGGGTAGAAGTTGTTGATGACATCGGTAATTACTGACCTGTTGTTCAGAATCACCCTCACCCAGCCACCGTAGACAGGTATGCCCCTGTAGTACTGGTCATAGTCCACTATCCAGACGCCGCGCATGTCAAGCTCCGCCTTCCTCAGCCTGAGCCCTGCCAGGTTTATCTTGAAGAACTCCAGGTTCTCCTCAAGAAACTCCCTTGCCAGCGCCTCTGCCTTGGCTTCGGTGTCAATTATCCCCCTGCCGGTGTAGTACCAGCCATAGATGCTGCTGATGCGCCTGTTCCTCTCATCCCAGCCAACAATGGTGAAGTTTCCACCATATTTAGCCTTGAACCGCTCTACCTCAGGTATCTCTTTACGCTTATCCACCGGTGGAATGAACTCCTTTTTGTCAGTTACATTCTGTGCAGAGACATTAATATCTGACACGTTTGTATCGTTTCCAGTTGTTGCCCAGATCTGACCTGGAATTCCTGCCAGCAGAATAGTGACCATGACTACCAGTGTTAGCGCTACTCGCACACTCACCTCCTTTCCCTCCGCAGAACCATTGCCATGAGCACAGCCAGCGCCTCAGCCTCGTCTTCGCTCTCAAGCTCGCCCCTGCCGGTGTCGTAGTAGCCGTAGATGTGCCTCACGCATCTGCAGGTGAAGTCCCACTCCACTCTGGAAAAGGCGTCGCCGTACCTCTCCTTGAACTTTCCTCCATTCCGGGTGGGATAGCAGGCTTCTCAGGCTCTGCTGGCACTGTCTTCGTTATGTTCTCCTGTGCCAGCACCGTGCTCACAGTTAAGGTTAAAACCAGCCCGATTAAGACAGCTTGTTTCAAGCACGGCACCCCCTTCAGCTCTGCCAGCATGCTATGACCTCCTCAAGACTGCCCACCTGAAAAATCCCAGCACTTGAGTGCTTTACATCCCCATGACTATTACAATAACAATACAGCTCGCCCTTAGCCATCTCCAGAGCTCTCCTGAGCGATAAGCACCCGCACGGGAGCACCACTCACCTCCAGCCTCCTCTCCCTCCTAATGCAACTGCATGCCAGTAGTACTTAAGGGAAGCATAAACCTTCCGCTTTTGTACACCTGCTGTCAACAAAATCTGTAAGCTGAGCAGCTTCGCCACCATCTCAGCGCAGCAGTGGTGCAGAGAAAATTAACACGGAGAAGTTAGCCCGCCCCGGCACAGCCTCTTCCCGGCATATTTGATAGAAAACACACATCGCACAAGCAGCATTCTGCATCAGGACATCTTCAGCACGCACTGAGCCATCCCAGAAACCACAAAAATACGGGCTGCAGAATATGTGTAAAACTGATAAAATATCACCATTGAGCTGTTGCCAAGCCCTCCCTCATCTTCAGCCTGACAGAATCTTTCAGATTTGGCATCCCCAATGCTGAATTAGGGACTTACAGGCTCTGGTGACCTTTGCGTGGCTGTGGAACAGCCGCATTTACATGAGAGGTACTTATCAAACATCCTAAGCCTGTCTTTGACAGTCTCTATCATTGTGTTCCACGTAGCTTCTATACCCATCACTAACATTTTTGTGCTCTAACTTAGGGCTGAATCATTTACAATCTTGATTCTGCCATACCTGCATCTGAAGAGTGTGCTATCAGCGCATTTCTTGTTTTGAGTCAGCACCATCAGCAGGACCTGCCTGCACTCAGGCTCTACAGCCAGAGCCATTAATAGCTCTCGCCAGCCTTTATCAACCACCGCAACTTCGCCTCACCAGCCCCAATGTAATCCTTGAGTTTAGACTCAGGAGCGCTGCGCTGGCGAACCTCACAGCTACGCTTAAACTCGAGGTTCTTCAAGATGCTTCCCACACCGGACGAGAAAACCAGAGCTGCAAGATAGATACAGATGTGCCCATCTCATTTTTACCGCCAAGAATGGACGCTCCACCACTATTCTTACGTTGACACCGCCCCTCATATCACCACAACCCTTATATCTCCCTGCCAGCCCATCTACCGGCATGACTCCCAGGCAGGAGCGGGAGCTGCTTGAGAAGTACGGCATAGACGCTGAAAAGCTCAGCGCCGAGGAGGTGACACAGCTCCTCAGGAAGCGAGCCACGAAGCAGGAGCTTGAGGCGCTGAAGAAGAGGTACGCAAAGAAGATGAGCTACTGCGCTCAGGCAGAGCAGGCGATGGCGCAGGGCAACTTTCGCAGGGCGCAGGAGCTGCTTGAGTACGCGCTCTCCCTCGGCATCTACGGCAACGAGGCGGTTTACAACCTGCTCGGCGACCTGTATGCGAAGAAGGGGGAGAAGCAGAAGGCAGCGGAGTACTACAGGAAGTCAGGCAGCACCGACTCCCTCAAGAAGCTGCGCAGCCTTCACTGAGCCTCAGCCTGCAGCTCCTCCACAATCCTGCGCACCAGCGCTTCAACCTCTCTGGCTGCCCTGCTCAGCGCCTCACCACTGCCAGCAGCCTCAATCCTTCTCCTGAGCTCCATCACCTCCTCCCTGTGCTGCTCAGTGAGGCTGGCAAGCTCATCCATCACCTGCAGCAGCTCCTCCCTGCGGTTGCTCTCCGCATACAGCACCGCAAGACTGCCGAGAGCCTCGGCAAGCTTAACTGCATGCTCACCACGCTCCTCCGAGCCTCTGAGCATGTCCCTGAGCTCGTCAATCGTCTTCTTGAGCTTTATCAGCTTCTGGACCCTTTCATTGAGCCTGTCAAGCATGTCAAGAAACTCATCAACGCTCTTCAGCCTGTCCTCCATTCTCTTGGAGATGCACCTGGCTATGAGCTCCCAGTACGCGGCAGCCTCCGGCGTGCATTCCGGCAGCTCAGCCTGCAAGTTTGTTCTGAGCACAGCCGCAATCAGCTCAGCCTGCGAGTCTGCCCTGTAGGGAAGCTTTCCAGTAAGCAGCTCGCAGAATATGACCCCCAGCCCGTATATGTCGGTTCTCGCATCCTTTCTGCCGTAGCTCTTCGGGTCAAGCACCTCCGGCGCCGCATACCCTATGCCAGCACGCACCGCCCGCATGCCTGCTGCGGCGTACAGCTCAGCCATCCCGAAGTCCCCGACCTTCGGCTCCATCTCTCCGTCAAGGTATACGCTCTCCGGTCTGAGCTCACCGTGCACCACCCCACGCTGGTGAGCATGTTTGAGAGCCATCGCAATCCCCCTTACCACCCTCACAGCGTCCCTGAGCTTAAGCGGCTTTGGCAGAGCTTCAAGGCTGAGGGCTCTCACGCCTCCTGCCTCAACACCCTCAACCAGCTCGGTTTCAAGGTGCGGCACCGGCTCGGGGGAGGCGGAGTACAGCCTGAGAATGTTCCTGTGCTCAAGCTTCTGCCATGCAGAGGTGCACCTCATGAACACCTCCCGCTTGGCTCTGTCCAGCCTCAGCACCCTGAGCGCCACCCTGGTGCCGTCCTTCAGCCTCCTCGCGGTAAAGTGCTTCGCCAGGCAGTCGTCGCCCGCAAACCTCACATCCCCGTACTTTGAGCGCAGCTCTGCGGGAAACTCTGGAGGCGGGCTGCTGCCGGCGAGCAGCCTCCTGCCGAGCCCCAGACCTGCCACCGCAGCTGCGCCTGCGAGCACTCCCGCAACCGCATACCCGAGACCAGCAGGCTCACTTTCAGCTACAGGAAGCTTCAGCGGTACCAGAAACATCTCAACCTCTCTGCTCTCTCCTGGCTCAAGCTCCACCTCCTCGTATGCCTCACGGTAGCCATCATGCACCGCCAGGATGGTGTAGGCGCCGGGGCTCAGCCTGAGACTCAGCGGAGCAGTGCCCGAGTAGCTGCCGTTCACGTACACCCTTGCGCCTGCCGGCTCTGTGCTGACGCTGAGAGCCGAGCTCAGGGGTGTGCTCTGCGCTTCCATTTGCGTCTCTTCATCTGGTGTAAACTCCTGCAGGCTGCTATCCCGTGCCTCAAAGAACACCACCCCGCCACTCATGCCAAGGGCGAGGTACCTGCCATCGCCACTGAGCGCCAGAGAGGTTATGTTACTACGTGCGACGTACTCCCAGATCAGCCTCCCGGAGGGACTCAGCACAACCGCATGCTCGGCGTAGGCGAGGGCTACCTGCCCCGAGTCGCTGACTGACACGCTGCTCACCTGCGCAGGGGCGGTGTAGCTCCAC
>JAADFH010000107.1 GCA_013152995.1 Methanobacteriota archaeon | reverse complement strand
CTGATTTTCACCAGCTCACCTCCTCCTCAACCTCAAGCATCTCGTCTCTGCTGAGGCGGTGCTCTGGCGCTGGGTACCTGAAGCAGCCATCCGAGACAACCCTGCACACCCGCATCCCCAGCTCTGAGATGCGCTTCCCCTGCAGCTTCTCCGCCCTCAGGAGCCGCCTCTGCCGGGTGCGTATCACCCTGGAGGGTGGCTCAATCTTCAGCGCACCCTTCTCAGCCAGCTCAAGCAGTATGCTCACTATCCTCTCCCCGCTCCTGCCGTCTCCGAAGGGGTTCTCAGCCCGCCTCATCCTCTCGTACAGCTCCGCATCCTGGAGCACCCTGCGCACCGTCTCGGCAATGCTCCTCCTGTCCACACCCGCAAGTATGTTTCCGCCAGCCTCCACAGTCTCCGGGCGCTCGGTGGAGGTGCGCAGGGTTATGCAGGGCGTGCCCAGCACAATCGCCTCCTCCTGCACACCCCCGGAGTCTGTAAGCACAACCTTGGCACCCTCAAGCATGAGCAGAAACTCCAAGTAGCCCACTGGAGGGAGCAGGGTGAGCGTGGCTTCAGCCAGCTCAAGCAGGTTGAACTCCTTCAGCCTCTGCAGGGTGCGCGGGTGCACGGGGAAAAGAATCTCCTGCTCAACCTCCGCAAGCGCCCTGAGTATGCCCTCAAGCCTATCCCTTCTGTCAACATTCTCAGCCCTGTGGAGGGTGAGGAGCAGGTACTCACCACCCCTGGGCTTCAGCTTCTTCCTCGCTATCTCAATGTGCTGGAGCGTGGCATCAACTATGGTGTTGCCCACCACGAATATGCTCTCCGGCAGTATGCCCTCGTTCACCAGGTTGTCGGCAGCCCTCTCAGTGGGCGCAAACAGAACCGTGCTCACATGGTCGGCGAGCACCCTGTTCACCTCCTCCGGCATGGTGCGGTCAAAGCTCCTCAGCCCCGCCTCAACATGCGCAAAGGGCACCAGCAGCTTGGCGCATGCAAGGGCAGTGCTCAGCACAGAGTTGGTGTCGCCCTCCGCTATCACCACCTGCGGCTGCTCCTGGAGTATCAGCCTCTCCAGCGCCTCCAGCGCCCTGGCGGTCTGGTAGGCGTGGCTGCCGGAGCGCACGTCTATGTTGTGCTCGGGCTCCCTCAGCCCCAGCTCCCTTATGAACCTCCAGAACAGCTCATCATCGTAGTGCTGCCCCGTGGTAACGAAGGTATGCTCTGTGCCGGAGCTCTCAAGCGCTCTCAGCACGGGCGCAAGCTTTATAACCTCTGGACGTGTGCTCGCCACCACCATTGCAAAGCTCAGAGAAACTCCCTCCTGAGCTCCACCACGTTGCCTATAACCGTAACCGCCGGGGGGCTCAGCCTTGCCCTCTCCGCCTTCTCGGCGATGTCTGCAAGCGTGCCCGTCACCACCCTCTGGTTCTGCAGGCTGCCCTTCTCTATCACCGCCACCGGCGTGTCAGGGGCTCTTGTTCGCATCATCTCCTCGGTTATCTTCCTCAGGCTCCTGACTCCCATCAGCACCACCACCGTGTCTCCCGTGAGGGAGGCATAGTCTATCCTGCGCTCGGCGGTGTAGCCGGTTACCAGGGTAACGCTTGAGGCTACACCCCTGTGGGTCACGGGAATGCCAGCAAGCGCAGGCACTGCTATAGCCGAGCTCACGCCCGGCACAACCTCCACCTCTATCCCGTGCCTCCTGAGCGCCAGCACCTCCTCTCCACCCCTGCCGAACACGAAGGGATCTCCACCCTTCAGGCGCACCACCACCCCCTTTCCCGCCTTCTCCACCAGCAGCCTGTTGATCTCCTCCTGGGTGTACCTGTGCCTTCCCGCCTCCTTCCCCACGTATATCAGCTCAGCCCCCGGCTTTGCGTATGCGAGCAGCCTTCTGCTGACAAGGCGGTCGTAGATTATAACATCTGCCTGCTGCAGCAGCTTCATGCCCCGCACTGTTATAAGCTCGGGGTCTCCGGGACCGCCACCCACCAGATATACCTTCTTCATCTCAGCATCCCTGCACTCCTCATGAGCACTTCCACATTAAGCTTGCCCGCGGTGCTCATCTCACCGCTCTCAGGCTCATTGACCGTCACCCTCGCGGGTGCAAAAATCGCCGGGTCTATCCTGTAGAAGTCGTAGCCAGCCTCCTTAAAAACCTCTGCAAAGGGCTTGCCGTAGGCGCTGGAGCTTGAGGACACCAGCTTTGACGCCTCAAACCCATCCGCAACCAGGTACACCTCGCCCCCGTAGATTATCATATCATTCGTCACGCCCATCATCACAGAATCATCGCCAACCACGGGAGCAACCGGCGCTCTTCCGAGGGCTGAGCGCACGGCGTTCACATTCATCCCGAGATGCATTGCCCTGTACAGTGCCGTCTCCACCACCCTCGCCGAGACCTGGAGGCTTCCAGCAAGGGAGGCGGTGGCGGCGAGCAGTATGTACAGGTTCTCCTGCTCAACCCCGCACTCGTTGGCTATCTTCTCCACCAGCTCCGCAGGCGGGGGTGTAGAAGCCTCAAGCGCTATAACCGCCACATCGCTCTCCTCGGAGTAGTCAAGCATGCGGTAGGTGCTTGCAGGCTTGCGTGCCAGTATTCTGGCAGGTCCAGAGCCCAGGGAGAAGAACTTGCCTTCCGCAAGCTTCCAGCCAGCCTTCTGGGAGCCTAAGCATGCAAGCGCTGGCTTCCTCACCTCAACCTCCACCACTGGGAGAATGCCAAAGCCGTAGTCGTGCATGCTTAGCCTGACGCTGCCCAGCCCGCCCATGCAGGCTTCCGCAAACAGTATGCCCGCTGCAAAACTTCCGGGTGCCTTAGTGCCGCAGTCCACCACGCTGGCGCTGCCGGCTCTGTAAACCTCCACACCCAGCTCGTCCCTGCGGTTCATCATCTCTCGCACGATTTCGTATGCGGAGCGATTCAGGTTCATAAGCTCACCTTCCATTAAAATCTGCACGAGGTATATAAATTTACTCCCGTGAGAAAGAGTTAAATTAAATGCAAGAAAATTTTAAATCAGGCGCGGGTACAGCTCGGATGACTCACCCGCCGTGCACGTCTGCCTCCGTTACCTGCCCCCTATACCACCTCTCAGGCTTCTGAAATCCTTGAAGGGGAGCACTCTGCCGGC
>JAADFH010000106.1 GCA_013152995.1 Methanobacteriota archaeon | reverse complement strand
GTCCCGGAGGCAGTACGGGAAGGTTGGAGGTGAAAGCTGTGGTAGTGTTGAGGCGAGTTTCGGAGTCCGTGAAGGACTACGACACCATCAGGTACACCACCTGCGACAACATGTGTGAAAGCGGTTGCGGAATGAAGGTGTACCTGAAGGATGGCAGAATCGTGGACATATGGGGAGATGACGAGCATCCGCAGAACTACGGCTCGCTCTGCCCGAAGGGCACCGCAAACTATCAGCACGTGTACAATCCCCTGAGGGCGAAGTATCCCGTGATCAGGGAGGACAACGTAAACGGCAAGTTCAGGCGTGTAACCTGGGATGATGCGCTTGACTTTGTTGCGGAGCGCCTGAAGTACATCCGTGAGAAGTGGGGCGCCCACACCGTAGCCTGCCACCGCACTGGCAGAAGCAGCTACGGCAACAAGCTGGGCGGCTCAAGGTTCCTGGCGATGTACGGCACGCCCAACATCTACGGTCAGGGACCGCTGTGCTGTGAGTCGCCCGGAGCGAGAGGTCAGTACGTTTTCGGCGCCAAGGAGTTCCTGCGTCTGATGAACCCCTGCCAGGATGCGATGAACAGCGACACCGTATTCATCGCAGGCGCCAACGCTGCGGCGCTTGAAGTCATAACCATGAAGTGGTTCATAGAGGCGCAGGAGAGGAACGGCGCCAAGATGATAGTCATAGACCCGCGCTTCAATGCCACAATGGCGAAGGCTGATCTGGCGCTGCGTCTGCGCCCGACCACCGACGCCTACCTGGCGAACTCACTGGCGCACGTGCTCATATACGAGATAGATGGTATAGACAAGGAGTTCATAGCCAAGTGGACCGTGGGCTTTGACAAGTATGCTGAGCTTGTGAAGGACTACACCCCCGAGAAGGCTGAGAACATCACCTGGGTTCCGGCTGAGGACATACGCAAGGCTGCTGAGTGGATAGCCTATCCCAGGAGGACCCACTTCACGGGCTGCCTGGGTACCGCGCAGCAGTACAACGCAGGCAATGGCAATGCCGCCTACCAGATACTGGTGGCGATAACAGGAAACGTGGGTGTTAAGGGAGGAGGCTGGAACTGGCTGCACAACTGCAGACCTGTGCTGAGCGCTGGCAAAGACCTGAAGGAGTACGTGGCTAAGATCAAGGAGCCCCAGCTCTCTGACAAGATAATCCCCTGGGGTGATACCTCAAGCGCCTGCACCATAAACCCAGGCTACACCGGCAAGCCGTATCCGGTGAAGGGTCTCATCTGGAACGGTAATCACATCGTGCAGTGGCCCAACAACAACAAGGTAAGGGAGTACATGAAGAACCTGTACTGCGGCGTGCACCTGAGCTTCCATCCCAACGAGACCATGAGCTGGATGCATGCGGCTTTCCCGATAACCAGCTTCTTTGAGCATGAGGGTGTGGTGCACCACGGCAACAACCGCCACGTGCAGTGGCACAACCAGATTATTGAGAGGCAGTGGGAGTGCAGGGCAGACATAGACTTCTGGGCTGGTCTGGCAAAGCGCTTTGAGTTTGCCGAGGCTTACTACGCCCCCGATGGCAAGAGCTGGTGGGCGAAGAAGGACGTGTTCGGCAACCCGCTGCCCGAGGACCCGAAGTATCCGGGCACCACCCATGAGATCGACGAGCGTGTGTGCCAGAACTGGTTCCACTCCCAGGAGCCCTTCGTCGCCGGCATAACCGCCGACCTCATGGACCCCGAGATGTCCCCCAAGGGCGGTGTGATGTGGCCTGCTGAGACCAAGGACGAGGCTATGATGTACTCCGACCCCGAGGCGACGATACGCGGCGCCCAGTGGATAATGTACAAGGAGGGTGTGAACTATCCTGGCACAGACAAGCGCTTCCCCACGCCAAGTGGCAAGGTGGAGATCTACAGCAGGGCGCTGGAGCAGATCGGCTGGTATCCAATGCCAATCCACATAGAGCCCAACAACGCACCTGTTGCCAGACCAGACCTGTGGGAGAAGTATCCGCTCATCCTCTGCACTGGTCGCTTAGTCGCGCACTTCCACGAGATGGGTCACTGGTGGCCCTGGATGGTTGAGCTTGAGCCCCACAGGTTCATAAACATCCACACCGAGCTTGCCAAGGAGCTCGGCATACGTGATGGCGACACCGTGGTGTGCGAGAACGACTACGGCAAGGTGATAGGTCCCGCCTGGGTCAACGAGATGGTGGACGTGGCTGAGGTCTGGGGTCCCGAGGGCTTTGACAAGTACCAGCCCTTCTACCCGTACAGCAACATCAACGAGCTCGTCGATGATACCGTGAAGGATCCCTTCTACACCCAGGCGCAGTACAAGTGCAACCTTGTCAGGGTGTACCGCCTGGGCGATGACCCCGACAAGGCGGTGGAGAAGACCAAGGAGTTCCTGGCAAAGCACAACCGCACACCCAAGGACTACCTGGACCCGGAGAAGGAGCCGAGCGTCAACCTGGGTACCTACACCAGACTCACCCAGGAGGGCAGCGGCATCTACTACGTAGGAGTGCCGCGTGAGAAGTGGGAGACCAAGTGAGGTGGTGAAAATGGACGAGGTCTTCTCAGACAAGGGTTACTGCCTGAATCTTGACCAGGAGACGGCACGCTCGGCGATGGAGCGCATAGAGAAGATAGGGCTCAGAGAGGCTCAGGCGGCAAGTGTCTGGGGCATCCCCCCAGACCATATTGCCATGTTCGTTGACCTGAAGCGCTGCATAGGCTGCTTTGCCTGCGAGACCGCCTGCAAGCTGGAGCACGACGACCCCATGGGTCCGCGCAGGATGCGTGTCATCCAGGTGGGACCCAAGAAGGTGGGCAGGCACACCAAGGCGATGTACATACCCATGAACTGCTTCATGTGCGGTCATGCAGCCTGCGTTGAATCCTGCCCCACGGGAGCCATGACCAAGCGCTCCAAGGACGGCATTGTGTTTGTGGACAGCGAGAAGTGCATAGGCTGCAAGCGTTGCATGCAGGCTTGCCCCTTTGGTGCACCCCAGTACGACTCCCGCACCGGCAAGGTGATAAAGTGCGACTACTGCATGATTGACAAGGGGCTGCAGCCTGCCTGCGTGACCAAGTGCTCCACCCACGCTCTTTACATCGGCAACCCGGCGCACATAATGACCTACTTCCGTGAGAAGGACGCCATACGCCTGGCGAGGGTGTACTTTGATGACAAGGCAGACACCGACCTGCTGACCTCACCAGCGTACGCGTTCCCGGAGAGGGCGCTCTTCATACCCAGAGTGCGCCTGAAGCCGGGTAAGCTTCCAGAGCGCGTGACCGAGGTAACCAAGCCGGTGTTCAAGAAGCAGCAGTAGGGGCGCAGTCCCCTACCCTCCTTTGATTTTTCAGGAGGATAAGAGGTGGCAAAGCCGAAGGGTTACAGGGGAGAGCTGGACGATGCTCTCAAGCAGGCGCTCAGCGATGTGGTGCCTGAAAAGCTGAAGAAGGCTGTGATGAAGAATCCTGACTGGATTTACGTACTCACTCTCATCAGGGAGATGAGGGCACGCGAGCTTGGCAGCTACTACTTCGGAAGCGATGTTATGGTCTCGCCGTGCTGCCCGATGCCCGAGCGGCTGGGGAGGATTAGCCCCTCAGGAGGATTGAGTCATGCAGGTTCAGATAGCTGAGCCCTTCAGGGATGAGGTGGAGCTCAGGGAGCCCAGGGATGGGGATGTGGTAATGCTCATAGATCTGAAGCGCTGCATAGGCTGCTTCTCATGTGAGACCTCCTGCAAGCTGGAGCACGAACTTGAGATGGGTCCCAGGCTGATAAGGGTTATACAGGTCGGACCCAGGGAGATCAGGGGCAGGATAAGGACGCTCTACATACCCATGCCCTGCTTCCACTGCTCACCAGCAGCCTGCGTTGAATCCTGTCCCACGGGGGCTATGCAGAAGCGCTCCAAGGACGGTATTGTGTTTGTGGACAGCGAGAAGTGCATAGGCTGCAAGCGCTGCATGCAGGCTTGCCCCTTCGGTG
>JAADFH010000105.1 GCA_013152995.1 Methanobacteriota archaeon | reverse complement strand
CGGGCCCGACGGGATTTGAACCCGCGACTAACTGGTTAAGAGCCAGCCACTCTAGCCAGACTGAGTTACGGGCCCGGAAGGCATTGGCTACCGGTAACCTTTGATAATTTTTTTGGAATCTTTCCCTTTGATAACCTCAGCTTTGTTGGGCGAGGTTCTGCAATGCCGGAGCTTGTTGATGACGTTTATCAGTGTGACGTGCTCGTGGTAGGCGGTGGTGGCGCCGGTGCAAGAGCTGCCATAGAGGCGAGAAGGCACGGCGCAGAGGTTCTGGTGGTTGTCAAGGGGCTGTTTGGCAGGAGCGGCTGCACGGTCATGGCGGAGGGTGGCTACAACGCCGCCTTTGGCTTTGTTGACCCCTCAGACAGCAGGGAGCACCACTTTGAAGACACCGTCATCGGAGGCAGGTGGCTCAACAACCAGAAGCTGGTGGAGATTCTGGTGGAGCAGGCACCCGAGAGGCTGGTGGAGCTTGAGAGGTTCGGGGCGGTGTTTGACAGGGTTGAGCCTGAAAAGTATGACCAGCGCTACTTCGGCGGTCAGAGGTTCAGGCGAACCGTGCACCGCGGGGACAGGACTGGGCACGAGATGATGAGTGCGCTGAAGGAGGAGGTTTACCGTCTCGGCATAGACGTGCTTGAGGAGGTAGCCATAACCAGGCTGCTTCTGGCAGACGGCGCCGTTGCGGGTGCAACAGGTCTTGACCTGATTCACGGCAGGTTCCTGCTCTTCAGAGCCAAGGCGGTGGTGCTCGCAACGGGCGGTGCCGGGAGGATTTACTCAATAACCACCAACCCCTTCCAGAAGACGGGCGATGGATATGCTCTCGCCTACAACGCCGGCGCCGAGCTGATAGACATGGAGATGGTGCAGTTCCACCCCACGGGCATGGTTTACCCGCCCTCCGCAAGCGGGCTTCTTGTCACCGAGGCGGTGCGCGGTGAGGGCGGCAAGCTCTACAACGCCCTGGGTGAGCGCTTCATGCTCAGGTACGACCAGGAGAGGGCAGAGCTCTCCACCAGGGACGTGGTCACCAAGGCTATATTCAGGGAGATTGCGGAGGGCAGAGGCACCGAGCATGGAGGCGTCTACCTGGATGTAACCCACGTGCCGGACGAGATTATAGAGCAGAAGCTGGGCACCATGCTTGCCCAGTACCTGGACGTGGGGGTTGACATAAGAAGGGAGCCCATGCAGGTCTCGCCGAGCGCCCACCACTTCATGGGCGGGGTGAGGATAGACGAGCACTGCCGCTCAACCCTGCCGAACCTCTTCGCCTGCGGTGAGTGCGCCGGCGGCGTGCACGGTGCAAACCGCCTGGGTGGCAACTCCCTGGCTGAGACGCAGGTGTTCGGCGCAATCGCAGGAAGGAGCGCCGCCCAGGCTGCCGCCAGCAGGAGCCATGCAAAGATAGACCTTGAGGCGCTGGAGGAGGAGCATAGCAGAATCTACCGCTTTGAGTCTGGGGAGGGCGAGCTGCCCTACACCCTGCGTGCGGAGCTTCAGCGGGTGATGTGGGAGCACGTGGGCATAATCAGGAGCAGGCAGAGCCTTGAGAATGCCCTCAGGAAGATTGCCGAGCTGAGGAAGCAGGTTGAGCACGTGAGCGTTGAGTCAGGGCTGAGGTACAACCTGCAGCTGCTCACGGCTGTGGAACTGGAGAACATGCTACTGGTGGCTGAGATTATAGCGAGAAGCGCACTGCTGCGCACCGAGAGCAGGGGTGCACACTACCGCAGCGACTACCCGGAGGAGGACCCCAGGTGGGTGAAGAACATAGTGGTCAGCAGAGCAGGAGAGGGAATGCTGCTGCGCACCGTTGAGCCCGTGATTACAAAGCTGCCACCCTGAGGAGGAAGAGACATGAGGCTCACCATCTTCAGGTACAACCCGCAGGTTGATGAGAAGCCGCGGTACGAGAGCTACGAGGTGGAGCACCACCCGCACATGAAGATAATAGATGCGCTGCAGCAGATAAACGAGCGCTACGGTGCGAACATCGCCTACAGAAGCTCCTGCAGAGCAGGGCAGTGCGGCTCCTGCGCCGTGCTTGCCAACCGCAAGCCCGTGCTGGCGTGCAGAACCGACGTGGAGGACGGCATGCTCTTAGAGCCCCTCAGGAACCTGCCGGTTATAAAGGACTTAGCCGTGGCGCTGCAGAGCGCCAGACCCAGGATAGCGTCGCTGCGCCCCTACCTGCACCGCGGCGGCAGCATGCCGGAGGGTGTGGAGAGGATTGAGCTCTCAAGGCTCAGGGCGCTGGAGAAGCCCAAGTCCTGCATAGAGTGCTGGTGCTGCATGAGCTCCTGCCCCGCGCACACCCACACCAAGGAGTTTGCTGGACCAGCCCTCTTCAGGCTGCTCAGCAGGTTCGTGCACGACCCCAGGGACGTGCTTGACCGCCTCGGCATAGCGGTCAGCGAGGGGCTCTACCTGTGCACCACCTGCGGCACCTGCAGGGCGGTCTGCCCCCAGAGGATAGACGTCACCGAGGAGATTCGCCAGCTCAGGCACAGGGTTTACAGGCGTGAGCTCATGCCATGAGCTGCTTCAGCCTTCTTGCAACCACCTCCGAGCTGTTCTGCCTCACGTATTCCTCCGCCATCCTGACCACGCCCTCCCTGAAGCTCTCGTCGTCTATCAGGCGCCTCAGCTTCTCAACCAGCTCATCAACGCTGCTGTACAGCACCACCGGCGCAACTCCATCCCTGCTGGGCAGCATCTCAAAGTGTCTGGTGGCAGGGGCAACTGTGGGACAAAGAGCTCCGAGACACTGGCAGAGCGTTGAGGACACCACCACGTAGTGGGTGCCACCCTTGGGGAGCAGGTGCACGTCCGAGGCGTGCAGGTATTCGTATATCTGTGAGGTGTCCAGCCTCCGGTGCTCCTGTCTGAGCCAGCTTCTGTCCACCTCCAGCCTGTGCTCGTCTGCCCTCACCACCAAGTACTCCAGGTCATAGCTCTGGCTCAGCCTGTCAAGGGCGGCAATGTAGGGGGCGTACTCCTTCACCGGCTGCCTGCCAAAGGAGAAGAACCTCAGCTTCTCACCCTTCCTGCACCTGCCTCCTGGAGACACGGGATGACAGGGGTAGGGCACTATGGCAACCCTCTCCTGCTCCACTCTGCCGGCGAGCACCTCCCGCACGTACCGCTCATCAA
>JAADFH010000104.1 GCA_013152995.1 Methanobacteriota archaeon | reverse complement strand
CAAAAAGCCAAAATTTTTATAAGATGAGATTCAGAATAGTAAGGAGGGAGGATGCGCAGATGGACACCAACGGCACATTTGCGGAGAGCGTGAGTGATTCTCAGGCTCAGCACTGGGTGCCGTTCCACCTCGCTGAAGAGGGTGCAAGGATTCTGAGTCATACCCGCTCAGTCTGTCCTGACTGTGCCGCCAGCGGGAAGTTTGCGAGCATGCTGGTGGATGCCGTGGTTTATGAGAAGGACGGTAAGGTGTGGATAGCCAAGCACTGCACCGAGCACGGCTACTTCAGGGAGATATACTGGGAGGATGCGGAGATGTACCACCGTGCCAGCAGGTTTGCCGACAGCGGTGTAAAGCTCCTCAACCCCAACGTCACCAGACCCTCAGCCCGGTGCCCGCTGAAGTGCGGGCTGTGCGAGGAGCACGAATCCCACACGGGCTTGGCTAACATCGTGGTAACCAACCGCTGCAACCTCACATGCTGGTACTGCTTCTTCTACGCAAAGGAGGGCGGGAAGATCTACGAGCCCTCCCTTGACAGGATAAAGAGGATGCTGCACGTTCTCAGGGCTGAGCAGCCCGTCGGAGCTGAGGCGGTGCAGCTCACCGGCGGTGAGCCCACGCTGAGGGAGGACATAGTGGAGATAATCAAAGCCTGCAGGGACGCTGGCTTCCTGCACGTGCTCATAAACACCAACGGCATTGAGCTCTCACGCAACTTGGAGCTTATGAGGAGGATGAAGGAGGCGGGCAGCAGAAACGGCGGGCACATAATACTCTACATGAGCTTTGATGGCGTAACCCCCGAGGTGAACCCCAAGAACTACTGGGAGGTTCCCGGGGTTATACGCAACGCCGAGAAGGTAGAGATGAACATGATGCTGGTGCCCACGGTTATAAAGGGTGTCAACCTGCACCAGGTGGGTGACATAATAAGGTTCGCCTTCGGCAACATTGAGGTTGTTAGAGGTGTGAACTTTCAGCCCGTCTCGCTTGTGGGCAGGATGCCCAGGAAGGAGCGGGAGAAGCAGCGCATAACCATCCCGGGGGTTATAAAAGCCATAGAGGAGCAGACGGGTATAGTGTCCAGGGAGGACTTCTTCCCCGTGCCCAGCACCGCACGCCTCACAGACTTCATGGAGAGCATATTCTCAAAGCCGAAGTACAGGCTTTCCACGCACTTCGCATGCGGAATGGCTACCTACCTCTTCAGGAAGGGCAACACCTTGGTGCCCCTCACCAGCTTCTTTGATGTTGAGGGCTTCTTAGAGTTCCTGCACGAGCTGAGCCAGGAGGTTGAGAGCTCACGCTTCAAGCTTGCAGGCAGGGGCATAACCATACTTAAGGCGCTCACCGGCATCTCCAGGTTCATAGACGAGAAGCGGGTGCCGGAGTACCTGGACCTCAAGCGCCTGCTGCTGAGTGCTCTCACCAGGGGCTCCTACAGGGAGCTCACCGAGCTCAACCGCAACTCGCTGTTCATAGGCATGATGCACTTCCAGGACACCTACAACTACGACGTTGCCAGGGTGAGGAAGTGCTCGGTGCACTACGCGCTGCCCGACCTGCGCATAGTGCCCTTCTGCGCCTTCAACGTGCTCCCCGAGCTGTACAGGGACAGGGTGCAGGAGAGGTTCAGCGTGTCTGTAAGCGAGTGGGAGGCGAGGACGGGCAGAAAGCTCAGCGACGACAGGTATGTGAGAAGGCTCTCGGAGGAGGAGCGCAGAGAGGTGCAGGAGTTCTACAGGCAGAGCATGGCAAAGGCAGAGTTCTGAAATCCATCAAGATGGTAACCTGCTCTATTAAGTTGGGTTTGAGCTTACAACCCTGAAGAGGGATGATTTTGGAGAAGGAGAAGTACGCGGCAGCAGATATTGAGGTTCTTGAGGGGCTTGAGGCGGTTAGGCGCCGCCCGGGCATGTACATAGGTTCCACCTCCTCGCGGGGACTGCACCACTTAGTGTACGAGGTGGTGGACAACAGCATAGATGAGGCGCTTGCAGGCTACTGCAACAGGATAGAGGTGGTGCTGCACAGGGACGGGAGCGTCACCGTGGCTGACAACGGCAGGGGGATACCCACAGACATCCACCCCAAGTACAACAAGCCAGGGCTTGAGATAGCCCTCACCATGCTTCACGCCGGCGGAAAGTTTGGAAAGAAGGCATACCGCATCTCCGGCGGGCTTCATGGCGTGGGTGTGAGTGTGGTGAACGCGCTGAGCGAGTGGCTCGTGGCGGAGGTGCGCAGGGACGGCAAGGTGTACAGGCAGCGCTTTGAGAGGGGCAAGGCAGTGGAGAAGATGAAGGTGGTGGGCAGGGCGAAGCGCACTGGCACAAAGATAACCTTCAAGCCCGACCCCGAGATTTTTGAGACCACGGAGTTCAGCTACGACACCCTTGCGACGCGCCTTCAGGAGCTTGCCTTCCTGAACAGGGGGGTAAAGATAATCCTCAGGGATGAGCGCACGGGTAAGGAGGAGGTTTTCAGGTACACCGGCGGGCTCGTGGAGTTTGTGAAGTGGCTCAACTCCGGCAGGGAGCCGCTGCACCGCAAGATTATACACTTTGAGAGCCAGCGGGACTCAACGTATGTGGAGCTTGCCATGCAGTACACCACAGGCTACCACGAGAACTTCCATGCGTTCGTGAACAGCATAAACACCGTTGAGGGTGGCACGCATGTTACAGGTTTCCGCTCGGCTCTGACCAGGGTGATAAACGACTACGGGAGGAAGAACAACCTGCTGAAGGGGGATGTGACGCTAAGCGGCGAGGATGTGCGTGAGGGACTCACAGCCGTGCTCAGCGTGCGCATACCCGAGCCCCAGTTTGAGGGGCAGACCAAGACCAAGCTGGGGAACAGCGAGGTTAAGGGAATAGTGGAGAGCGTGGTGAACGAGGGGCTCAGCAGGTTCTTTGAGGAGAATCCCAGCGTTGCCAGGAGGATAATTGAGAAGTGTGTTATGGCTGCCAGGGCGAGGGAGGCGGCGAGGAAGGCGAGGGAGCTTGCAAGGCGTAAGAGCGCGCTTGACGGCGAGGGTCTGCCGGGGAAGCTTGCGGACTGTCAGGAGCGTGACCCCGCGAAGAGCGAGCTGTACATTGTTGAGGGCCCGCTGGAGGAAGCGCAAAGCAGGGCAGGGACAGGAGGTTCCAGGCTATACTTCCGCTGAGGGGCAAGATTCTGAATGTGGAGAAGACCCGTCTTGACAGGATTCTGAGGAATGAGGAGATAAGGGCGATGATAACCGCCATAGGCGCCGGCATAGGCGATGAGTTTGACCCCGACAAGGTGAGGTATCACAAGATAATAATAATGACGGATGCCGACGTTGACGGGGCGCACATCCGCACGCTGCTGCTCACCTTCTTCTACAGGTACATGCTCCCCCTGATAGAGAGGGGCTACGTGTACATTGCCCAGCCGCCGCTGTACAGGGTGACAAAGGGGAAGAAGGAGTACTACGCCTACAGCGATGCGGAGCTTGAGGAGCTGCTGA
>JAADFH010000103.1 GCA_013152995.1 Methanobacteriota archaeon | reverse complement strand
GGCTCCATGAGCGCATCAAGCTGCATGCTCCCGAAGACGGCGCTTATGCCGTTGCCAACCTGCTGCACCACCTCGTCCTCGGTGGCTTTGCCAGCTAAGTAGTCGTGCAGGGTGGTGCCCTCAACCACCTCAACACCGAAGAGCAGGCTCTGGGTGGCACCCTCTATGTCCGCATCCACCAGCGCAACGCTGTAGCCGTAGTCTGCAAGCGCCGCCGCCAGGTTGGCGCTGACCATGCTCTTCCCCACCCCTCCCTTACCGGAGGCTATGGCGATTCTCGGCAAGAGCTAACCCCTCCTGGGAGGATTCTCCAGCAGCCACCTGACGCTCTTGACGAACTTTGTGACGTCTATGGGTTTGGTGAAGTACCAGTCCGCAGAGCTCGCATCAAGCGCCCTTATCTTGTCCTCCTCCTCTGACTTGACAGTGAGCATGGCAACGGTTATCTCCTTGGTGTCCTCGTTCTGCTTTATCATCTTGCATACCTGGTATCCGCTCATCTCGGGCATCATTATGTCCAGCAGTATCAGGTCCGGCTTTACGTGCTTGAGCTTCTCCAGCGCCTCCCTGCCACCGCTTGCGGTTATAACGGTGTGCCCCTCCCTGGTCAGTATCTCCCTCATAAGCGAGAGGATATCCTCCTCGTCGTCAACCACCATTATGGTAGCCACCAGCTCACCCCTCTTATATCTATCCAGCCCCATCAAATAAAAAGGTTGCTTTTCGGGGCAGGAAATTTACCCGCCCGTAGAGGTGGTGGACACGGGAAAGGGGTAGGGAAGGTTGGAGGTGAAATGCCCCCCCGTGATGAGGAAGGTACATTCCACCGCCCCTTAACTCCCGGCTGTACCGAAGGTAAACATTATTGTCAAAGAAAAGCATATATATCAGAATAATGTCAATTAGCATGTTGACATAATGCCGTGCAGGACAGCAGCGCAGGTTAACTGAAAGGCTATTGTAAAACCTTTCAGTTATCTTTGAAAATGCAAAGGATGCTGACTATACAGAAGTGATGCAAGAGGATTAAATATGGTCAGACAGAGTAGAAAAAGAAGGACCACAACGGTAAAAGCGACAATTGATTCACTTGATGGATATACTCTTGAGGAGCTTGCAAAGAAATCATTTTTGACTCCATCTCAGATTCAGATTCTGCAGCTCAGAGCTGAGGGATATATACAGAGTGAGATAGCAAAGATTATGAATATATCTCGCTCAAATGTCAGTATAACCGAGAAGAGAGCCAGGCAGAATCTTGAGAAGGCAATCAATACCATAAGGATATTTGAGATGATTGCACCTATTGTTGTAAAGGTTGAGAAAGGTACGGATCTGTTTGATATTCCAAAGATGGTTTTTGATAAGGCGGATAAGGCTGGAATTGTCGTGGAGTACAATGCGATACAGCTCACGGATATGATACGTGAGAAGATGTGGAAGAAGCTCCGGGGCAGGGAGGTGGTGGAGGAGTTCACCGTTACCGTGCTGCGCACGGGCAGGGTGGTTGTGGAGTAAGTGCATGTCAGCACATACGTTTAACTTATGTGCACATGCTTTTAAAATGTCAACACATTGATTCAACACAATCAGAACTTTTTTATATCCTCAGTGTGATGCGTGTGCAGGTGTGTGAGCATGAGGCTGGTGCTGGACGGTGAACGGGCAGGACTGAGGTTTGAGGCGTGTCATCTTGTGCCTGGGAATGGTAAGTGCAGCCGCCTTCACCCGCACTTCCACAGGGTGAGTGTGGTGGTTGAGGGCTCTCTCTCGCCCAGGCGGAGGGTGCTCCACATATACAGGCTGAAGTACCTGGTTATGCGAATCTGCAACGAGCTTGACGGGAAGGTGCTTTTAGCCAGGTATCCAGAGAGTGTTATGAGGGTTGAGCACCTGCAGGGAGCGGTGAGGGTGCAGGTCAACGGCAAGGAGTATGTGCTGCCTGAGGAGGATGTGGTTGTGCTGCCAATACCTTCCCTGAACACCGAGGATATGTGCCTCTACTTCTCGGAGAGAATCCTGGAGGCTATGAGGGAGGAGTTTGATATCTCCAACCTGGAGTGGGTGGAGGTCAGCTTTGATGAGGGGCAGGGGCAGTGCGCCAGCCACCGTGTGGAGGTGAGGTGCAGGGCAGCTAAAACAGCCCCAGTTCTTCGTGCTTTGCCCACACATCAAAGCCCCTGATCAGGTTAGCCACGCGCTCTTCCAGCGCAGCTCTTCCCTGGCTGAAGGCTGTCCTGAACAGCGCAAGCAGGGCTGCACCTCCTCCGGCGTCCACGTACCTCTGCATGCCCCGCATGCTGCTCAGGCAGCGCTTTTTGAGCCTCTCCGAGCCTGAGGCGAGCAGGTGCTCCATCTGCGCCACCCGGAAGCTCAGCTCTGAAACCTCGGTGAACCTCTCCTCGCAGCTCAGGGTGAGAAAGTGCTCGCGCGAGGGTGGCGGGAGGGTGGCGAGCATCTCCTCAGCTGCTAAGAGCTCGCCCTCAAGCACCTCAGAGGCACCCGTGTGTATGGCATGCTTGGTGAGCATGAGCCTCTCTGCAAGCTCCGTGGCTCTGGTTTCAAAGAGGGAGCGCGGCTCAGCCGGAGACTTCCAGCCCCAGCACTCCTGACGCAGGTGAGCCCTGCAGAGCTCTCCGGGAAGGCGCAGCCTGAAGTGTCTGAGGGCGCCTTCTGTGGCGCTGGTGGTGAAGACCAGCACGCTGCCTGACCAGCTCCACTCGGTGGTGGCTGAGTCCACAACGAGCACGCCGCCTATGCCGAGCTCTTCAAGGCTTGCAGCGCCGTGCTTCTCAAGCAGCGGCGGGGCTGCCGCGGATATCGCCTCTATGTAGGCATCTCCGGCGGTGCTCAGGGCAAGCGCTCCGAGCACCTCACGCCCCCTCTGCTGGAGCACGCACTCGGGACAGAGTAGCTCCCTGCTCCTGAGCAGCACCTCCTTAATGCCGCCGCACTCCTGGCAGCGCATGAGGGGCTTCTCAAGCAGGGCAGGGCACTGCTTCACGTGCTCCCTTATCCTCTCCCTTGAGATGAAGCTCCTGCCGCACCTGCATTCCAGCTTGGTTCTGATTATCCTCCTGGGCTCGGTGCAGCCTCCGCTGGTGCATCTGGCGAAGTGCTCCTCAAGCTCGGATTTTGGCACAACCACACCACAGCTCGGGCACTTGCACAGGCTCAGGGAGTTGAGCACCACGCTGAGCTTCATGTGCTCTATACCGCCGCTGCGGGTATATAAAAATGCCGCTTAATGTAAATGTGAAAGCTTACATATAGCAGAGGCTCTG
>JAADFH010000102.1 GCA_013152995.1 Methanobacteriota archaeon | reverse complement strand
TTGCTGCGCACCATTCCGCCGTAGAAGAAGCCCACACCGGGAATCATCAGCATGACAAGCGCCGTAGCCACTATAAGCCACGCTGTGTCTCCAGTGTCTATAGCCTCCTGCGCGCTTACGCTCGCCACGCTGAGCGCAATCACAGCCGGGGGTATCAGTTTTCTCAACATCTTCTGCATCACCTCTCTGTACTGTGAGAAACCACTTATATAAGAGGGGTTATAAAAAAATTGTTGAGAAATCTTGACAAATTTTATGAACAGTTCATAAAAAGTAATAAATGTTCATAACGCCACATGGGCAACTGATTAATACTGCGCACGCACGAGGTGGTAGCATGCACCTCTCCGAGCTTCAGAAGCAGATACGCGAGATATACCTGCGCAGGGACAGGGAGCGTGGAGCCGAGCGCACCCTGCTCTGGCTGGTTGAGGAGGTTGGCGAGCTCATGCGTGCCCACCGCCACGGCAGCAGGGAGGAGATTGAGGAGGAGGTGGCGGAGTCTTAGCCTGGCTGGTGAGCTACGCGAATCTCATGGACATAGAGCTGGAGCAGGCATTCAGGAGGAAGTACCCGGGAAAGTGCATATACTGCTCCTCTTCACCCTGTCGCTGCAGGAAGTGAGCGCATGCAGAGGATTCCCGGGCTTGAGAGGGTTGCGGAGCGCTGCCTTGCCACGGAGCGCTGGAACTCAAGCGTGGTGTGCATGCTTGCAGATGCGGGGATAACCTCAACGGGCGTTGGCTACTTCAGCGTGGTCGTGCCCAGGGTGAGGAGGTTTCAGAGGGAGTTCGTGCAGAGCGGCAGGATAACAAGCCTTGAGGAGCTTGCGGAGGCAGAGGTTGAGGAGTTGCTGCGCATCTGGGGCAACAGGCGGAGCTGGCGGGCTGTGATTGAGGTTGCGGGGGAGCTGACGGGGTACTCTGATGACGACGTACAGGCGCTCAGGCGCTGGGCTTCCAGCACGGAGTTAAGCGGCTGGAGCACCCAGCCCATTGGCAGGGTGAGAGGGGTGGGCATAAACACCTTCCAGTACCTGCGCATGATGGGCGGGGTGGACACGGTAATGCCCGACAGGATAGTGCGCAGGTTTCTTCAGGAGGCTGCGGGGCACTCGCCGGGGGATGAGCTGGAGCTGGTGAGGCTTGCGGAGGGTCTTGCGAAAAAGCACGGGATGAGCGCGGTGGAGCTGTGCTTCACCGCCTGGGTGTGGAGCTGCAGGGATAAAGAGAAAGCGGTGGAGGAGCTGCTGCGCATCTGAGGCTAAGCAGCTCTTGCAGCCAGCTTGCTCAGCCTCTTCACCCTCGCCACCATGTTCGGATGGGTGCTCATCAGCTCCATCAGCCTGTCGCTGAGGCTGAGCTTGACCTCCTTGTTGCTCAGCGCCAGCAGCTCGTTGGCATCTATGGTGCCGTTCATGTCAGCGTCAACCTGCCTGAGCTCCCTGACCTCCTTGTACGCCCTCGCCGGGTCGTTGGCAAAGAATGCCTTGTAGCCCTGTATCTGCCTCAGGGTGTCCCTGTCAACATGCGCACTGCCGTAAACCAGCTTGTAGAGCGCGCTCGCGAGCGCGTGCGGGGGGTTGCCCATCTTCACGCTGCCCTCGTCGGCGTAGTACTCCCTGATTCTTGAGCCGTAGAGCACCAGCAGGTTGGTGATGAAGTACAGGATGAAGGCAACCACGCCTATCAGCACGGTGTTGCCCCTGTTCCTGTCGCCGCCGTAGCCCCACATGAAGCTCCAGGCGAGGTACCAGAGTATCATGGGCACGACGCTCAGAGCGGTTATCACAGCCATGTCCCTGTTCTTCAGATGGGCAATCTCGTGCCCGAGCACCGCTCTCAGCTCCTCCCGGCTGAGCATCCTGAGCAGCTGCTCGGTAACGCACACTCTGCCGTCCCTCACAGACCTGCCGAAGGCGAAGGCGTTGGGTATCGGCAGGGAGGAGATGCCCACCTTTGGCTTGGGTATCCCCGCCGCCCTTGCAAGCTCCTCAACCATGCGGTGGAGCTCGGGAGCCTCGCTCTCGCTGACGTAGCGCACCCGCATGCTCCACTCAACGATCTTGGGTGAGAGCATGTACTGGATGAAGATTATAACCACGGCGAGCAGACCGTAGGCTATGAAGCTCTGAATGCCCATGACGCTGGCAACCATAACCACTATGGCGTACAGTATGCCGAACATCAGGGCTAACAGCATGTACATCCTGAGCTGAAGCCACATGCCATTGCCCTCCTTTTACACCTCAGATTTTTTTATCTGAGCATGTAAAAGATAACCACCGCAAGAATTACACCTATTCCCGCCCAGAGAAGCCAGGAGGTACCGGAGCCCGTGCCCATACCGCAGGCAGAGCCGGTGCCGTGCTCATGGGAGCCAGCATGCTCACCATGCTCCTTCTTCTCCGGTGCGCCACCACCGCAGCAGCTACTCATCTGCATCACCTCAGGTAGCTTTCTAAATTTTCCACATACAAATACCTTGTGCATGTCAAACTGTAAACCACACACGTGTGGCGCTTGCCTCAATGACATCAAGGCGGAGGAGACGTGCTCTTGTAATGCTCATGCAGCAGCATAGACTAAAAGATGGTGCAGTATGCTGCAGGGTTGCATATCACTCATGCTTGGCAGTAGCTTGAGTTGGTTCTCAATCTTCCACCGGAACATACTCTGGTTATCGCGAAAGCTAAGGTGCTATCATTTTTAACAGGCAAGCGGTTTGTTGGGTTTCATGGTTCAGAGAGCACGAGGTCGGTGTGGAGTCTAAGGATCACAGAACAGTAGTGCTGGATGAAACGGTGATAAAAGATTACAGCAGGCAGCTTCTTGGTGTTATATGTTGGAAGAGGTGGAAATTTACTACAGGAACCGCATGAGCATGCTGAATTTTGTTAAAAACTGTGTGGAAGTGCTGCAGCTACAAGAGTTGTGCGCTTCTTGTTGGGAGCTGTGGCACTGACATGGCAAGAGGCTGAGCGTGAGCCACGGGCATGAAGTATCGGGAAAAGCGGAGATGGAAAGATGTTCTCGCCATACAGGCAGAATCCTTAAGAGCTTTGTCGCTTCGCCATCTCCCGCTCCCACCCTATAGCTGGGAGCTACAGCGCTCCTGACAGAGGAGCTAAGTTTGCACTTTTGCTGAAAGAATCTTCTGAACACAGTATTTCCTGGAGCTGGGTCAGGAGGTTCACCCATCCTAAGTCTGTCCTTCACTCTCTCACTGATTCGCTCTACGTAGCTTCTTATTCCACTGCTAACAGCTTCATGCTCTAACTCAAGAGCTGATCACTTACAACCTTAATTCTGCCGTCCTGCGTTTGAGTTCTTATTTGAGCAGCGCCTTCCGGTGCGACCTGCGCTCAGGCTCTACAGCCAGAGCCAGTAGTAGCTCCCGCCTATCTTTATCAGCGTCTCATTAACAAACGCAACCCTCACTTCGCTAGCCTCATGCAGCCATTTAGCTCAAAGCAAGCGCTGAACCCACTGATGAACCGCCATAGCTCCGCTTGAACCTGAGCTAAGAATACCTCTACACGACGGTACGAGAAAACCACTCCTGCAAAGTAGCAAGGTAAATACAGGTAGCATGCTACCGGAGGCGTCCTCTGGCTTGAAGTGCTATCTCACTCATTTTTACCACCAGCAATGGACACCTCCACATTAATATGACAGCGCCCATCCCCAGAGAGATAGCTTTATCTTCCCCCCTGCAATAGTATTCACATGCTTGTGGGCGTGCTATCAGACACCCACGACAGGGTGGAGGCGCTCAGAAGAGCTGT
>JAADFH010000101.1 GCA_013152995.1 Methanobacteriota archaeon | reverse complement strand
GCATCTCCCTCTCCACGAATTTCAGCACATCCATAACCCTGTCCTGATTTGCGCTGCAGAAGACGGTGTTCACGCCCAGCTCAAAGTTCGGGTACTTCAGCAGCTCCTTGAGCCTCTCGTAGGTCTCCATGACCTTCTCAAAGTTGCCCTTAACACCCCTTATGGCGTCGTGCTCCTCGCCGATGCCATCCAGGGACAGCTTTAGCACAACCACACTCTCCGGGCAGCTTCTGACTATCTCTCGGGTGCGCTCGTATATCAGCTCCGGCAGCAGCGCATTTGTGGGCAGCGTGAGTATCGCCGGGCGGTTGTTGCGGTAGAACACCTTGGCAATGTCCACTATATCCTCCCGCAGGAACACCTCACCCCCTGAGAAAAGCAGCCACAGCAGCTCGCCCATGGACGAGCTGAACTTCTCAATCTCCTCCAGCGTGAGCTCCCTCTCGTGCACCTCAGGCTCCTGCGAGAGGTAGAAGCAGAAGGAGCACTTAGAGTTGCACCTCCTGGTAACAAAGAAGGTGAGCTGTATAACCCTGCTCTTCCTGAGGATGAAGGGTGTGTACTTCAGGAAGTAGCGCATCACTCAGCCTCCGCCTTTATCCTCCTCATGCTGCCAAACTTCACATACCTCAGGTAGCGCAGCACGCCCGCAGCAGCGCCTGCGCCCACCGCAGCGGGGTAGAGCAGGGTGTAGTAGGCTATGCCCTTCAGCATAAAACCTGTGCCCTTGGTCTCGCGGAGCGCTCTGAAGAAGCCGCGGTTTGCATACAGGTTGAGAGCATACACTGGAGGCACAGCCAGGAGCAGCGCAGGCAATGCAACTGCGGCAAGGAGCAGCAGTGCCGAGCTGAAGTAGCAGGCAACGTTCAGCTTCAGCTCCTTTGATGCGGCGCCGGAATCCTGGGTTATGTCGCGGTTGTCCAGGGAGTACATGGTCCAGTACATGCTCTTCTTCACCGCATTCCTGAGCGAGCGGTACAGGTTGAAGTTGAACACGTGCTTCACCATAGCCTGCGGCTCCATGACCACCCTGTATCCAGCTCTCTTTGCCCTGTGGCAGAACTCCACATCCTCAACGCTTGCCGCAACGCCTATGTACGAGCCCTCAATGAATCCGCCCAGCTTCAGGAACACATCCCTGTCAACAGCCATGCAGTGGGTTGCAGCATAGTCAGGGTTCTCGGGGTTCCTGCTCTCGCAGTAGTTCACATACACCGACTGGAAGGTGCTGAAAAAGCTGTGGCTATCTTCAGGAAGTCTGGTGTAGGTGCCGCCAACGATTTCGGCACCCGTTCTGAGCTTGGTGTCAATCAGCCTCTGAATGGTGTCCTCAAGCATTATGCAGTCAGCATCAATGAACAGCAGCACCTCCCCCGAGGCGTTCCTTGCACCGGTGTTTCTCGCCTTTGAGACTCCCGCATGCTCCTCAAAGGATATGAGCTTCACGGGATAGGAGCGGCATATCTCTCTCGTGCGGTCTGTGGAGCAGTCGTCCACCACCACAACCTCAAACTCGGGATAGGAGGAGCGGAACACCGCATCCAGACACCTGCCTATAACCTTCTCACCGTTGTGCACGGGTATAACCACCGAGACCTTCGGAAGCTTCTGCATGCTCAGGCACTCCTCGCTCTGAACAGGTTCTTCTTAACGAGAAGCCAGAACAGGCTCTTCATGCCTATGTACAGCACCCGCAGGTCATCTGCGGTGCGCACCTTCAGCAGCCTCTTGATCATGTAGCTGGGTCTCGCGTAGAACCGCCTGAAGGCGATGCTCCTGAGCTTCTCCAGCTCCTCAACCGTCATGGTGTGGGGCACGAAGGGTGTGCCATCAAAGGTGAAGCGCTCCCAGTCGCCTATGAGCCTGCCGTACTCGTTCACCCTGTCGTAGAGCTCGGTACCCGGGAAGGGCACCAAGGTATGGAAGTTTGCGGTATCCGGGTCAAGCTCAATCGCAAACTCTATGGTTTTGAGACCCTCCTCAAAGGTCTCCCCGGGGATGCCCAGGATGAAGGAGCCGTGCACGTGCAGCCCCACCTCCTTGGCGCTCTTCACAGCTCTGCGCACCTGGTCAAGGGTTATGCCCTTGCGCAGCGTGTTCAGGTTCTTCTGCACCCCGCTCTCTATGCCGAAGAGCACAGCCCAGCATCCAGCCTCCTTCATAGCCTTCAGCAGCGGCTTGTCCACGTGGTTCACCCTGGCTGAGACGTACCAGGTGAAGTCAAGCCCACGCTTCTTTATCTCCTCGCATATCCTCATGACACGCTTGTAGTCCCTGCAGAAGTTGTCGTCCAGGAAGCGAATCTCCCTGTAGCCCATCTCCAGGCACTGCTCAATCTCCTGCATCACGTTCTCCACGCTTCTGTACCTCACCTTTCGCTCCTTGTCCGGCTGGAAGCAGTATATACACCTGGCATCGCACCCGCGGGAGGTCATGACTATAGCCACAGGCTTCCGCCTGTAGTTGCCCAGCGGTGGCAGGTACAGGAAGGGGTTCTCAAGCAGGTGCCTTGCCGGGAAGGGCAGCGAGTCAAGGTCCTCAATCAGCGGTGCGGGCGGGTTTCTCACAATCTCCCCGCTTCTGCTCCTGTAGGCTACGCCCTTCACACCTTCAGGCTCCTCACCCGCCTCAATCTTCTTCGCAAGCTCCGTGGCGGCTATCTCGCCCTCTCCAACAACTATGCTGTCAAACCTGCTCTCCTCAAGCAGCTTTGCACCCATGGCTGTTGGATAGGGTCCGCCACAGGTTACGTGGATGCTCTCATCCACCTTCTCCTTTATGTCCTCTGCGGTCTTCTTTGCTCTCGGCCAGAGGAATGCGTTTGAGTATACGCCAACAAACTCCGGCTTGAACTTCCTGATTCTCTCAAGTATGGTGTCGTGGGCTAAGAATGAGCCGTCAAAGAACTTGACCTCGTAGCCTTCCCTCTCCAGGCATGCACCTAAGTAGAGCATGTTGAGGGGCTGCCAGTAGTTAGCCTGCGCCTTGGATGTTTTCTCAGGAAACACGTCCTCAAGCAGCCAGGAGGGCATCACAAGCGCACATCTCATAGCATCACCTCTGGTTGCGCTCTCCCTCCCCGTGCTGGTCTCTACTAAGTCTCTTCATACTATCAGAGTGACAAGATTAGCATGGGCAAGAATACGTATGAGCTGCGGACGTGAAGCTTTTGCTTACCTGCAATGCGGGTATTCATGCTGGGCTATGCTGGAATGACTTCCTCAGCCTGCTCAGGATGCACGGGATTGAGGTGCTGGTGGATGTGCGCAGGTTCCCCAGGTCCAAGAATCCCGAGTTTGTGCAGGAGAGGTTGAAGCAGCACCTTGAGGCTGCGGGCATGCGCTACCTCCACCTTGCAGAGCTCGGGGGATACAGGCGCGGCGGCTACCTCGCCTACACCCGCTCGCGGGAGTTCAGGGAGGGAATTGAGAGGCTGATGGAGCTTGCTGCAGCGCACAGGGTGGCGGTTATGTGCTTAGAGAAGCAGCAGCGCTGGTGCCACCGCAGGTACATAGCGCAGGCTCTCGCCAGCAGGGGGGTGGAGGTGGTGGAGCTCAGAGCCTGAGCGCTCGCCTTATGCTCTCCTCGTAGGGCGGGCGCAGCACTCCTGCTTCTGTTATTATGCCAGTGATGTACTCCGCGGGGGTTACGTCAAAGGCGAGGTTGAGCACCTCCGCCTGCTCGGGCACAATCCTGCGCCCGTTGAAGAACTCAAGCTCCTCTCTGCTGCGCTGCTCCACGGGTATCTCCTCGCCGCTTTCTATGTTCGGGTCAATGGTTGAGAGGGGTGCTGCGATATAGAACTCTGCTCCATGCTCCTTCGCAAGTACTGCAAGCGAGTAGGTGCCTATCTTGTTGGCGGTGTCGCCGTTCAGTGCTATTCTGTCGGCGCCCACTATCACCTTGCTCACCCCCTGGGTGCGCATCACATAGCCCGCGCTGCCGTCGGCTATCACCGTCACGGGTATGCCAGCCTTAACCAGCTCCCAGGCGGTGAGGCGTGCACCCTGGAGCAGCGGTCTGGTCTCGTCTGCGAAGACCCTCAGCCTCTTCCCCTGCTTCCAGGCGGTAACTATCACCCCGAGGGCTGTGCCGAGGGTGGCTGTGGCGAGCATGCCGGTGTTGCAGTGGGTGAGCACCACGTCTCCATCCCTGAGAAGCTCTGCACCGTGCTCGCACAGCTTCCTGCTCGCCTCCTGCTCCTCCTCGTAGATCTTCATCGCCTCACTCACCGCAGCCTCTGCGGGGTCGTCGCTTGCCTCGGCGCTGCGCATCACCCTGTCAAGCGCCGCATGCAGGTTCACAGCCGTGGGTCTGGTCGCCTTTATCCTCTCGTAGGTGCGCCTGAGCGCCTCAAGCACCTCCTCCCTGCTCCTGCCCCTGCTCCTTACGGCGGTCTGAGCCATGGCAAAGGCTGCGGCTATGCCGAGAGCTGGCGCACCCCTTATCCTGAGCTTTTCTATTGCCTCGGCTACGCATTCGGTGCTCTCGCACTCTATGATGCGCTCCTCTCCGGGGAGGAGCGTCTGGTCAAGCATCACAACCCTGTCTCCCTCAAGAGATATTACCTGCATTGTGCTCCCTCGTCACAGGCGGGGGACGCACCATCGTGCAGAATTATTCAAACAGGTAGAGCGGAGCCAGGCAGCGCTGGGGGCTGGTTGCTACGGTGGAGAAACTTTATATTTGTCAGGTATGAGACAGATGCTGAGAGCAGCCGTATCAGAATCCGCTGCTGGAGGGCACGGATGAGCGCTACCAGAGTGCTGAGCTACAGCAGGAGATGAGGGCTTTGGCTGAGCAGATAAGGGCGAGGTTTGAGTAAGGGCTGGAGGTGCCGCAGGAGCTAATAGAAAAGGCTGAAATACTGGTGCACAAGCTGAAGCTCGGATTTGAGAGGGTGTAGAAAATGGACTGGTATGAGAAAGCTAAGAGGTTTGAGAAGAACGCCGAAAACGCCTTTGAGTCAGGGCTCTACGATATATCCTGCTTCTCATGCCAGCAGGCTGTGGAGCTGTACTTAAAGGGGAAGATAATAGAGAAGAGCGGCTCAAAGCCCTACACACATTCTCTTGTGGAGCTCCTCAGGATCATTGAGAAGCTGGGGTATGAGGTGCCTGAGAGCGTGTGGAGGTGTGCCAAGGAGCTCGGGGAGCACTACACGCAGGCGAGGTATCCTGATGCGAGGATTGCGGAGTACGACAGAGAGGAGGCGGAGCGTGCAATAGCGTGCATGAAAGAGGTGCTGAGGTATGCTGCTGAGGTACTATGAGGTAATCCAGGAGATGCACGCAGAGTACGAGGAGGAGTTTGAGGAGTTCGTGGAGGGGTTGAGAAAGAAGAAGGTGTGCTTAGTTCTCTTTGGCTCAAGGGCAGAGGGCAGGGCAAACCTGCTGAGCGACTATGACCTTCTGGTGGTATCTGAGGAGCGCAGGGTGGAGGTGCCGGAGAGGCTTCCTGCAGACGTATTTATTTACTCGCCGGAGGAGTGCCTCAGGGAGGTTGAGAGAAGGAACACGGTGGTGCTTGATGCCCTGACAAGGGGCAGGCTGATATTTGACAACCTGGGCGTGTTTGAGAAGCTCAGGAGCAGAGCACTGGAG
>JAADFH010000100.1 GCA_013152995.1 Methanobacteriota archaeon | reverse complement strand
GCTGAGCTACCGGGGCGTCACTCCTAAGCTCCAAACCAGACGTTGCAAACTATTTCTGAAGCTGGACACACACCTCGGCGATGAGCACCTGCTCCGGGTTTCTCAGCAACCTCACCATACTCCTCGGCAGATCGCATGCGGCTGCGCTTGCCTGCACCATGAGCGTTCTCCCGCAGGTGTACCCGCTCCTCCTGACCACCATGCTCACCCTGTCCGAGAAGCTCAGGCTCCTGCTGCCCCTCCCCCTGACCACGAAGCACTCCTCACCAGCCCTCAGCTTCAGCGTTATAATCGCCTCATCCCTGCGCGCCAGCCTCTTGAACCTCTCAGGGAAGTCCGCAAGCGCCAGGTCAGCGCCCACCCCAACGATGCAGTCCCCCCTCGGCGTCAGCCAGGTCTCCTTGGTAATCTCCAGCGTCGTCCTGTGCCTGGCGGTTATGTTGACGTGCCCTCTGGCGGTGACCATAACCTTTTCAAACATTAGCTTCAGCTCTACCTCAGGGGTTATAAAGTTGCTGATACGCTGCGAAGCCTGCCAGAAAGAAGCCGAGCACGTTCAGGTGAAGCGACGTGGCAGCGAGCTCCTGCTGCGCTGCACCCGCTGCGGGCACGTGCAGCATCGCGTAGCAGAGCGGGAAAAGCGGTGCAGGGTGAAGCTCATAGTGAGCAGGTACGAGCGCAGCCAGTGCCTGAGCCTTGAGCTTCCCGCCGGCAGGATGCTTAAGGTGGGCGAGCTCATAGAGGCGGGCGGGGAGAGGGTAAGGATAACAGCCATAGACTCCCGCAAAGGCAGGGCATTTGCAGCCCCCGCAGGCGAGGTAAGGGCGGTCTGGGGAGTGTCCGAGAGCATGCCCCTGCGCATCAAGTACTCCGTGCACATCGCCGGCAGGACGGTGTCGGGCACGCTGGAGACCTCAAGGAGCAGAATCTTCAGAGTGGGTGAGAGGGTTGTAACCCCGCAGCACGTGTTCATCATCAGCACCATAAAAACCAGAGGCGGTGTGCTCAGGAAGGGCAGCGCACCCGCTGGCGAGGTGGTAAGGCTGTATGGCAGGCTATGAAGAAGAGCGCCGGCGCATGGTGGAGCGCCTCATCGCCAGCGGCTACCTGCGCAGCCAGAGGGTTATAGATGCGATGCTCACCGTACCCAGGCACCTCTTCGTGCCCGAAGAGCTCGCCAGCCAGGCTTACTCCGACGAGCCCCTGCCGATAGCCAGGGGGCAGACCGTAAGCGCCCCCCACATGGTGGCGATAATGTGCGAGGCGCTTGAAGTGGAGAGCAGCCACAGGGTGCTTGAAGTTGGAGCCGGCTCTGGATACCACGCATGCGTCGTCAGCCTGCTTGCGGCTGAAGTTTACTCCATAGAGCGCGAGGCAGAGCTTGCGGAGCTCGCCAGGAGGAACATCTCAAGAGCGGGGTGCTGCGGGAGGGTGGAAGTTGTAACAGGGGACGGCACCCTGGGCTATCCCGAGAAAGCACCCTACCACAGGATATACGTGACCGCGGGTGCGCCGGAGATACCGCAGCCGCTGGTGGAGCAGCTCGCTCCAGGAGGAAAACTCCTCATACCCGTGGGCTCACGCCTCGGTCAGGAGCTGCTGCTCGTGGAGAAGCTTGAGAGCGGAGAGCTCAGGACGCAGAAGATAATAGACTGCGTGTTCGTGCCCCTCATAGGCAGGCACGGCTGGAAGTCCTAAGCCCTGCCCTCTCTTCTCAGCCTGCTCAGCACCTCCTGCGCAAAATCCACCCTTACCCTGCGCTCCCTCACCAGAACCTCAGCCACGGCATCCACCTCCTCCCCCTTCGCCCCCGCCATTATCGCAATATTCCTGGCATGCAGCTCCATGTGCCCCCGCTGAATTCCCTCGGTGGCAAGCGCACGCAGCGCTGCAAAGTTCTGCGCCAAGCCAACAGCCGCCATAACCCGTGCAAGCTCCTGGGCGCTCTTCACCCCCAGAATCTTTAGGCACGCCCTCGCAACCGGGTGGGAGGCGGTTGCTCCACCGACAGTGCCCACAGCCAGCGGCAGCTCTATGGTGCCCACAAGGTCTCCATCCTTCTCCTCGTACACCGTCAGCGGCTTGTATCCCCTGAGCGCTGCGTAGGCATGCGCCCCAGCCTCCACGGCACGGGTGTCATTGCCTGTGGCAAGAACCACCGCCGTCACGCCGTTCATAATCCCCTTGTTGTGGGTGGCGCACCTGTAGGGGTCAGCCTCCGCAAAGGCGTAGGCGTTCAGCACACCCTCCACCACCTCCTCGCCACCTATCGCATCAGCCCTGAACACAGCCTTAGCCCTTGCAAGCCTCAGGGTGGCGAGGTTTGAGATTATCCTGAGGTACACCCTGCCCCCGGTGGCGCTCTCAATCAGCGGCGCCACAGCCTCAGCCATGGTATTCACGGCATTCGCCCCCATGGCATCCCGGCAGTCCACCAGCAGGTGCGTCACCACCATCGCCCCGAGCCTTGACTCCACCACCCGCACCTCAATGTCCTTGCAGCCGCCTCCAAGCTTTACCAGCACAGGGTCCTGCTCATTCGCCTTCTCTATAATCTCCTCCCTCATGCGCAGTATCTCCATCCTGGCGGCGTAGGGGTCGTCAACATTGCACAGCTGCACCTGCGCAATCATCAGCGGCGGGGTTGCATGCGTTACAAACCCACCTGCAGCCCTCGCCATCTTAGCGGCGTTGCTTGCAGCAGCCACCACACTGGGCTCCTCTATAGCCATGGGTATCAGGTACTCCCTGCCATCAATCAGGAAGTTGGTGGCAATACCCAGGGGCAGCTCAAAAGTGCCAATCACATTCTCAATCATGCGGTCAGCCTGCTCCATGTCCAAGCCCTGCTTGGCGATAGCCCCAGCCTCCTCATCGCTCAGCCCCGCGAAACTCTTAACCTTCTCCAGCCTCTCCTGCGGACTCAACCTGTAAAAGCCGGGAATGCGTGAGCTCTGGCTCTGCATGCTTCCACCGCAGTTAGCTTTGAGGCGGGGGGATAAAAAGATTGTGCTTCCTCAGCCCCTGCGCACCTCCACTATCAGCCTGCCATCCCTCAGGGAGCTGCCCACCACCGTTGAGCTCTCATCCAGAGGCACCTGGGCAAAGTAAATCACGCTCCCCGCTCTGCCCGCAACCTCCAGCACGTTCTGCCTCCTGGAGATTTCCACATCCTCCTCCCTCTCCACGCCGGGCATCTCCACCACTATCAGCTCAGTGCCCTGGCGGCTCTCCCTCTTAACCTCCGCCTCCCTGAACTCCGCCTGCTGAGTGCCTGCGCCAGAGCTGAACATGCGCTTCACAAACTCGGGGAGGGGCATCTCATCAATTATCTTCTCCAGCTC
>JAADFH010000099.1 GCA_013152995.1 Methanobacteriota archaeon | reverse complement strand
CCAAAACCTTTTTATTTATTTCGGGCAGATAGTGGGCTTGAGGTGTTTGAAATGCCCGGCAGAAAGGTTTACCTGATGCTCGCTCTGGTACTCGCTGTAAGCTTTATGGCTGGTTGCGCTCAGGAGAAGCAGGAGGCGCAGAAGCCAGCCACAGTGGAGCAGGAGCAGCCTGTGGAAGAGCAGGCGCCTGAGGAGATAAAGATTGGTGTGCTCCTGCCGCTTTCAGGCAATCTGGCGCCTTTCGGTGAGGGAATGCTGAAGGGTGCAAAGGTTGCGGAGAAGGAGCTTAATGATGCGGGGGGTGTGCTGGGAGCGAAGGTCAGGCTGGTGGTTGAGGACACCGCCACAGACCCCGCAAAGGCGGTGGAGGCTGCACAGAAGCTCATAAACATTGACGGTGTCCAGGCGATTGTGGGCGCAGCGGCAAGCTCTGCCACCCTTGCGGTTGCGCCGATATGCGAGGAGAACAAGGTGGTGCTGGTCTCCCCGGCGTCAACCAGTCCGCTGGTCACAAATGCTGGGGACTACATCTTCAGGGTGGTGGCGAGCGACACCCTGCAGGGTAAGGTGCTGGCTGACCTCGCCCTGGAGCTGGGCTATCGCAAGGCTGCAACCTTTGTCATAAACAACGACTACGGAATCGGACTCCAGGATGTGTTCACCGAGAACTTTGAGGCTAAGGGTGGAAGCGTGGTGCTGAAGATTCAGTACGACCCCGGCAGGGGCGACTACCGCACGGAGCTCCAGCAGCTCAAGGACTCGGATGCAGAGGTGGTGATGTTCGTCTCATACCCGGAGGATGCCTCGGTGATTCTGAGGCAGGCTATGGAGCTCGGGGTTGAGCAGAAGTGGATAGCCGCCGAGGGCATAGCCAGCGAGGAGATGTTCAGCTACGCGGGTATGAAGGAGGCGATGGAGGGCATGCTGCTCACCAAGCCAGCCAGCGCCACCGACAGCCCGGAGTACAGGCACTTCTACGAGCTGTTCAAGCAGATGTATCCGGATGAGGAGCCCGGCATATACGCCGACACCACCTATGATGCCACGATGATGATAGCCAGGGCGATTGAGCATGCAGGCAGCTACGATGGCGAGAAGATAAAGGATGCGCTCTACGAGATAAGCAGGGGCTACAAGGGCGCCACTGGAGACAAGACCTTTGATGAGAACGGAGACATAATCTACCAGGACTACGTGGTGCTGAAGGCGGTGAACGGCACGTTTGTGGAGGCAGGCACCTGGAAGCAGGGCAAGCTCGTGCTTGAGTAAACCCCCTGCACCCTCTTCTTTTTCTTTATGCGGTGAGGGCATGAGGCTGATCGCAGGCACGCGTGGAAGCAAGCTGGCGCTTACTCAGACCGAGCGGGTTGCGGCACTGCTGCGGGAGCGCTTTCCAGAGGCTGAGGTTGAGTTCAGGGTGATTAAAACAAAGGGCGACAAGCTAAGGGATGCACCCCTCGCCAGAATCGGGGGCAAGGGGCTGTTCGTGAAGGAGATAGATGAGGCGGTGCTCAGGGGTGAGGTGGACTTTGCGGTGCACAGCATGAAGGACGTGCCCACCGAGCTCCTGGAAGGGCTGGTGATTGCTGCCGTGCCCGAGCGTGAGGATGTCAGGGACGTGCTGGTTTCAAGAGACGGTCTCACGCTGGAGGAGCTGCAGGAGGGTGCGGTGATAGGCACCAGCAGCGTGCGCAGGCAGGCTATGCTGAGGCACTTCTACCCGCACCTCAGGGTGAGGGAGCTCAGGGGGAACGTGGACACCCGGCTGAGGAAGCTTGAAGCCGGGGAGTATGATGCAGTTGTTATGGCGCTCGCTGGGCTGAGGCGGCTGGGGCTTGAGTCACGCATAACCCAGGTGCTGCCGCCGGAGAGCTTCACGCCCAGCGTGGGGCAGGGAGCGATAGCGGTGGTTGCCAGGGAGGGCAGCGAGGCAGAGCGCCACCTGAGGGAGCTCAACCATCCCCCCAGCTACGCATCTGCGGTGGCGGAGCGTGCCATGCTCAGGGCGCTGGGCGGTGGCTGCCAGGTGCCGGTGGGGGCTTACTCAAGGGCTGAGGGACGCAAGCTGAAGCTTCTGGGCGTGGTGCTGTCGCCTGACGGGAGCAGGAGGATAGCGGTGGAGGTTGAGGGCTCTGCTGATAAGCCCGAGGAGCTCGGGAAGAGGGCAGCGGCAGAGCTGCTGGACAGGGGTGCACGGGAGCTTATTCAGCCGTGAGCCTCAAGCAGCTCTCTCAGGTGGATTCTGTACCTGCCCAGCTTTCCGCCGAAGTTTCCGGCGCTTATTCTGACTATGCCATCAACCCTGCTGCCCGCTATCATCGCCTCAAGCATCGCCCGCTTGAGTGCCTCAAGGCTGGTGGCGTTTATCACCACCTCGGGTATTGAGACCACGCCCTCAGGCACCTTTGAGTCTGGGATTCTGCCTCTCAGGGTCGGGCAGTAGGGGTGGTTGGTGGTGGGACCTATCTCGGGGTAGCGTGTCTCCACCTTTGAGCCCGCGCTGCACACGTCAAAGGGTGTTATTGCACCCTCTACCTCTGCCACCGCCTCAACTGCAGCTTCACCTGCCTCAAGCGCCGCATCCTCGCTCTCCGCAAAGAACCAAACGTTGCCTCCTGCCACACCCCTGCCAACGCCAAGCCGGCGCTCAATCAGCCAGTCGCCCATCATTATGGGTATGTTTATCATCTCCCTGCCGAAGGCTGTGCGTACCTCCTCGTAGCCGTCGCCGCAGTGCCCCACCCTCGGCATGGTGTCTATCTCCTCCTCACCCTCCCAGGCGTTGAAGATTCTGGTGGTGGGAACCACCAGCACACCCTGGCGTATGCGCAGCGAGAGCTCGTACTCAAACCTGTCAAGGGGGCGGTCTCCAGCGGCTATGCCCCAGATCTGTACCAGCGCTCCAGCCCTGCCGTCAGGGGTCTCGTGCTCGCCCAGCCAGCGCTCCAGCCCCGCCTCGGTTCTGCCAACCACCGTGCTGGGCAGGCAGGTGGCGCCGCACACCGCCCTGCGCAGCCAGCGCTCGCTCCTGGCTGTTATGATCAGCCTGACGAAGAGCCCGTCAAAGGCTTCGCAGTAGGTGTCCTCTACCTCCACCCCGTTGAGTTCAAGAGCAGCCATGGGTAGAGATATGCGCGGGGGAATAAAAGGTTATTGCTCGTGCCTCAGGCAGAGCGGTTTAGGGTCTCATGCCTGACATTTAAGCACACCGCCGCAGCTCAAAAGGCATCCAAAGCCGATTAATACGGTTTTACCAAAACTGTATTACCTCGTTATTACCATGCAGGTACATGAGCAGCGAGCTGCTGCCCCTTGTGGCGCTATCTGCGGGACTCAGGCACGGCATAGACTGGGACCACATAGCGGCAATCATGGACATAACCGCCGTGCAGAGGAGCAGGCTGCGCGGGGTGCTGCTCAGCTTCATGTACGCGCTGGGGCACGCGAGCGTTGTGGCAGCTCTTGCGATAGCCGGGGTTACCCTGGGGCTGGCGCTTCCGGAGGGGGTGGACGGGGTGATGGAGAGGCTCGTGGGGCTTACACTTCTCGTGCTTGGGGTTTACGTGCTCTATGCGCTGCGCACCCAGGGCAGCAGCTTCAGGCTGATGCCCCGCTGGCAGATTCTCATTGCCATGGCTCAGAGGCTGGGCAGGTGGCTGCTGGGGCGACCTGCGGGCAGGCAGGGTGAGGATGCTCACGCTCATGTGCGAGGCTACGGAGGTGCTTCAGCGTACACCATAGGCATGATTCACGGCATTGGCGCCGAGACCCCGACTCAGGTCATGCTCTTCAGCATAGCTCTCAGCGCGGGGGCAGCAGGCGGTAGGGACGCTGCGGTGCCGCTTATACTGTTCTTCATAGCAGGGCTGGTGGCGATGAACACCTTCATGGGCATAATTGGCTCCTTTGTCTCCGCAACTCGCAGGGAGAGGGTTTACAGAGCTCTGGCACTGGTAACTGCTCTGGGCAGCATAGCTCTCGGGCTGGTGTTCCTCGGCGGAGCCACCGGCTACCTGCCAGACCTTCAGGCATTGCTGGGCGGAG
>JAADFH010000098.1:4983-5555 GCA_013152995.1 Methanobacteriota archaeon | reverse complement strand
TTCTGCCTCGTAGGCGCTCAGCGCCTGCCGGAACTCCTCCTCACCGAACATGCTGATGAGTGTGGAAACCTGCGATATATAGTTTGGGGTGCTCTCCCCGGGAGTGCCCGGCGCCTGAAGCCTGTACACTTTCGCCAAAAGGCTTATATACCTCCAAGTTAGATGGTGGTTAAACAATGGGAGGTAGCGTGTATGGAGCTGGTAAGTGAGAACAAGCTGGGTGTGGCAAAGGGCACGGATGTGGAGAAGGAAGTGGACATGAACTTCAGGGGCGAGTGCACCGAGGTGGGGCTCTACTTAGCGATGGCGAGGGTTGCGATGCGCGAGGGCTACCCGGAGGTGGCGCTGGCGCTTGAGAAGATAGCCTGGGAGGAGGCGCAGCACGCTGCGGTGTTTGCGGAGATGAATGGTCTGGTGAGCGGAAGCACCAAGGAGAACTTAGAGAAGATGCTGGGCGGTGAGCAGGGAGCAAACAAGGGCAAGCGCGAGGCTGCGCTCAAGGCGAAGGAGGCGGGCATTGACGAGGCACACGACTTCTTTGATGTCTCCGCCAGGGACGAGGCGAGGCATGC
>JAADFH010000098.1:4307-4922 GCA_013152995.1 Methanobacteriota archaeon | reverse complement strand
CCCAAGGGTAGCACATGCACAGGAAGGAGTTCATAGAGAGCTTTGCCGCCAGTGAGGAGGAGCACCACAGGCGTGCGGAGCAGCTCAGCGGCGGGCTTGTGAGGTACGAGATACTCAAGGATGTGGTGTTCAGACGGGGGGGCAGGGAGGTGGTGCTGGAGTTCTGCGAGGTGTGCAGGCACCCCAGGGGCACCACCTACACCCTGTGCGAGATATACCCGAGCTTTGAGGGTGTTGAGGTGGGGGCGGTGCTGGTGGATGCGAGGGAGAGGGCGGAGCTGATAGCGGAGAAGGATGCGCAGGTTATGGTAAATGTGGTCATCCCTCCAGAGCCCGAGATGATATTTCAGCTTGCCGAGCACGTGGATGTGATGCTTGCACTGGGCAACTTTGCGGTAACGCTGTACGAGAAGAACTCGGGAAAGAAGAACATGATTCTGGTTGACAGCGACTTCCTGGAGGAGCTGCGTCTGGACCCGAGCTACAGCAACAAGAGCAACTCCGAGCTCTTCTCAGCATACCTCATGAGCTGTGTGGAGATGCTATGCTGACCTGCCTGGCGCTGCACCACCTGAGGCTGAGCTACCCTGAGTTCTCAAGGCTCAGGTTTGAGAG
>JAADFH010000098.1:0-4255 GCA_013152995.1 Methanobacteriota archaeon | reverse complement strand
ACCAGGGTGGAGGTTTACACGCTGAGCGGAGCTGAGGAGGTGCTGCGGGAGCTCTCGGAAAGGGGCGGCATACCCCCCGGGAGGCTGCGGGAGTGCTTCAGGTTCTTCACGGGCAGGGAGGCTGCGGAGCACCTGCTGAGGATGGCGTGCCTGCTGGAGTCAAGAGCCATGGGCGAGAGCTACCTGCTCTGGCAGGTTGAGGCTGCCGCTGCTCATGCGAGGGGTGCGCTGGCGGAGCTGTTCTCCCGTGCTGTGGCTGCTGGCAGGGAGGCTGAGCGCACGCTATCCAGCGACCTTCACAGGGAGGTTTACAGGGAGCTTGGGGATGCGGCGCAGGCGGAGAGGGTAACGCTGTACGGAGTTGGCAGAACCGGCAGGGAGCTGGCGGCGCTGCTCGCATCGCAGGGCGCGGAGGTTACGGTGGCGCACAGGTGCGCAGACATCGCCAAGAGGTGCGCCGCGGAGGTTGGGGGCACGGCGAGCACCTCGGTGATGGAGGCGTGCAGACAGGCGGAGCTTCTGATATGTGCCACCCTTGCGTCTCACGTCAGGCTCAAGCCTGAGATGGTGCGGCATGGCTGCGTGGTGGTGGACCTCTCTTTGCCAACGTCTCGCCGGAGGTTGCCAAGCTGGCTGAGGTGGTGAGCTTTGAGGAGCAGCTCCGCAGGCGCATGCAGGAGATGCGCTCTCTGGTGCCGGAGCTTGAGGCTCTGGTGAAGCGTGAGCTGGAGAGCCTGCCGGAGGAGCTTGTCAGGGTATGAGCCTCTCCACCAGGTAGTAGTTCACGCTCCCGTCGGCGTCTGCCACGCCCAGCAGCAGCTTTTTCCGCACTCCGTGAGCCAGTCTGACTGCACCTGCAAGGTCGGAGATGCTCACCTGGAAAGCTCTCATCCACCGCCTTCACCAGGTACTTTGAGTGGTCCCTGCGGTAGGCACCGCGCTCGTACACCCGGAAGTTGGTGCCGTACTTGAAGCCGCTTCTGACCACGTAGCCCCGCTCCCTGAGGTCCCTGTAAACTAAGTACTCAGGCAGCCTCAGCCGCTTCATCAGCTCCCCCGCGTCCAGCTCCCTCTCCCCGTCGCTCACCTGCAGTCTGCCCTTCTCCAGGAGGTAACAGGCTTCGGTGAGGCTCAGCCAGAGCCTGCCCGAGTGCACGCTCCCGAAGCCCTTCTCTGCCAGCTTGCCCGCCTTTGAGGCGTCAACCGACACGTACTCTCCACTCAGATAGCCCTTCATGCGTTTATATCCTCGGGGAAAATATTTAAGGGTACTCCAGCAGAGTAATTCACGTGAATTTTTCGGGATGGCGTTGACATGGAGTGTGAGGTCTGCGGTGGCAGAATCTCCGGCAAGCCCCATCTGGTGATGATAGAGGGCGGCAAGGTGAGAACCTGCAGCAGGTGCGCACGCTTCGGCAGCGAGGTCAGGGAGCCAAAGCAGGTGCACCACAGAAGGAGCAAGAGGGTGCCCAGACAGGAGCCGGAGCTTGAGCCCGTTGACGACTACAGCGAGAGGATACGCAGGGCGAGGGAGGCAAGGGGGCTGAGCCAGGAGGAGCTTGCCAGGATGGTGCAGGAGAAGGAGTCGGTTATTGCCAGGCTTGAGGCTGGCAGGATGAAGCCCGACCTGGAGACTGCCAGGAAGCTTGAGAGGGTGCTGGAGATTGAGCTGATGGTGGAGGCTGAGGGTGAGGAGTGGAGCGCCCAGGGTGGCGGCACGGGTGGTGAGCTCACCATAGGCGATATCATAAAGATAAAGAAGCGCGGGTGATGGTGTTGAGAGAGCGGGTGCAGAGGGTTGTGGAGGAGTACGGTGATGAGGTGAGCATAGGCATATTTGGCTCGCACTCCGCAAAGGAAATCGGTGCCGCTGCCAAGATGGCGGGCTTCAGGACGGTTGTTGTGGTGCAGAGGGGCAGGGATGCGCTCTACACCAGATACAACCGCCACCTCTACGACGAGGTCATAGTGGTGGAGCGCTTCAGGGACATGCTCAGCGAGGAGGTGCAGCACAGGCTGAGGGAGCTCAACACCATATTCATACCCAACCGCTCCTTTGCGGTTTACGTTGGCTACGAGGGGATAGAGGAGAGGTTTGAGGTGCCGCTGTACGGCAGCAGGTTCATGCTGCGCGCCGAGGAGCGGGAGCACCCCCGGGGACAGTACTACCTGCTTGAGAGGGCTGGCATAAGAGTGCCCAAGTGCTTTGAGAGCCCCGAGGAGATAGACAGGCTGTGCATAGTCAAGGTGCAGCAGGCGGCAAACCCCTTAGAGAGAGCCTACTTCTACGCCTCCTCACCCGAGGATTTCCACGCCCAGGCGGAGAGGCTGCTGGGTGCGGGCATAATCAGCGAGGAGGGGCTGAAGAGGGCGAGGATTGAGGAGTACGTGCTCGGCGCCAGGTTCAACGCCAACTTCCATGCTTACGCCCTCAAGGACCTCTTCGGAGACTTTGACTTCGTTGGTTTTTCTGACAGAAGGCAGGTGAACCTGCAGGGTTTCCTGAACCTTCCGGCAAGGGACCAGCTGAAGATTCAGGTGCCGGTGACCAACGAGGAGATCGGGCACATGGGGATTACCATGAGGGAGAGCAAGCAGCAGGTGGTGTACGAGTACGCCGAGAGGTTCCTGAGGGTGGCGGAGGAGGAGTACCCCCCTGGCATGATTGGCTCCTTCTCGCTGCAGGGGGCAATGGGCTACGCCCCAGAGACGGGCAGGCTGGAGTTCTATGTTTTTGACCTCTCCCCCAGGGTGCCGGGAGACCCCGCAGTAGGTCCAACCTCGCCGGAGATGCGCAACCTGAGCATCAAGCACGGCAGGAGAATTGAGGACCCCCTGGACCTGGCGATGATGGAAATCAGGGAGGCTGCCGTGCTGGGAAGGCTGAAGGAGATTGTGACGTAGGGTGAAGCAAATGCTGGAGAGAGAGGAGATTCTGGAGATATACCGCGGCTATGACCGCCGCGCGATAACGGTGGTGACGCTGGGCAGCCACTCAGCGCTGCAGATTCTGAAGGGTGCACAGGACGAGGGCTTTGCCACTGCGGTGATATGCAAGAAGGACAGGACAGAGCTCTACAGGCGCTTCGGCGTGGCTGACAGGATTATCCCGGTGGAGAGCTACTCTGAGATTCTCTCTGCAAGGCTTCTTACCAAGCTGCACCGCATGAATGCGGTGCTGGTACCCCATGGCTCCCTCATCGCCTACGTGGGGGTTAAGGGGATAGAGGAGAAGCTCAGGCTGCCCATGATAGGTAACAGGGGGATAATGCGCTGGGAGGCTGATCGCTCGCTGGAGAGGAAGTGGCTCACCGAGGCGGGGATAAAGATGCCCAAGGAGACCAGCAACCCCGAGGAGATAGACTGCCTCAGCCTGGTGAAGTTCCCCGGGGCGAGGGGTGGCAGGGGGTACTTCATGGTGAACAGCTACCAGGACTTCAAGAGGAAGGCGGAGAGGCTCATAAAGAAGGGCTGGATTACCCGGGATGACCTGAAGAAGGTAACCATACAGGAGTACATCCCCGGGGTAAACATGTACATGTCCTACTTCTACTCGCCGCTGAAGGATGAGGTGGAGTTCTTCGGAATTGACAGGCGCTACGAGGCAAACATTGACGGTCTCACCAGGATTCCCGCCATTGACCAGACGGAGGCGTACATTGAGCCCAGCTACGTGGTGGTGGGGAATGCGCCAGTGGTGATAAGGGAGTCGCTTCTCCCGAGGGCGCTGGAGATGGGGGATGCGGTGGTGGAGGTGTCAAAGAGAATCGCACCTCCGGGCATGCTGGGACCCTTCTGCTTAGAGACCATGGTCACCCACAACCTGGAGTTCATAGCCTTTGAGATCTCTGCGAGAATCGTGGCGGGCACCAACCCCTTCATCAACGGCTCGCCCTACAGCTACATCATGTACGGGGACAACATGAGCATGGGGCGCAGGATTGCAAGGGAGCTGAAGCTGGCGATTGAGCAGGATAAGGATGAAATGCTGCTGACCTGAAATGCTGTACCGCTGGCTCGTTCTGCTGCGCAGGCACCTGTACTTTCTGATTGCAGCGGCTGCAGCGCTCTTCTTCCTTTTCTACTACATCGCCGGCATTATTGTGCAGGAAATCAGGGACAACCTGCTGCCTGCGGAGGCAAAGCTCATCGCCACTGGCTTAATGGAGTACGTGGTGGTGAAGCTCCAGATTGCGGCGCTGCTAACCGCAGTGGCGGTGCTACTGCTGGCGCTGCTGCTGATTGTCAGGAGGAT
>JAADFH010000097.1 GCA_013152995.1 Methanobacteriota archaeon | reverse complement strand
TCCGCATTCGCCAGCGTTGCAGCCCTGAAAAAGGTGCTCTTGCCTGTGTTCGGCTTGCCAACAACGCCTATCTCCATGCTCATTAAGGAGCAGGGCATGGTAGTTAAATCTTTGGGCGCTGCGGTGGCAGTGCTGTCCAGAAGCAAATAACACTTAGAGGGGTGGAAGAGTTTCGCGGCGGGGATGGAATAAAGAAGCTCAGCATGCTGGAAGAGCACCTCATGCTTGCCTTGAGGCTCCTCGGCAGGGGCGTTATCTACGGATAAAGTAAGGAGATTCGCATGGTTCTTGAAGAGAAAGAGATGCTCAAGCTTCAGACACAATAATTATAGCAAAGAGGCTCTCAGGGTTTCTTGTGGTCAATGTTCAGAATGGAAAGGTAAGCATACATGAAAAGCATCACGTTTTTTGTAGTATTTCTGCATCTTCTTGAGAGTTCAGCGCGGTCAACATTGGCAGCCCTCGTGAGGTAACCTTTATCTCCTGCGGCTGCGGGATTTATTTCATGGAGATTATAGTTACCACCACCGAGCATGTGCCGGGCAGGAAGATAGTTCAGGTGCTGGGCATAGTGAGGGGCAACACCGTCAGAGCCAAGTGGTTCGGCAAGGACATACTGGCGAGCATCAGGAACGTCATCGGCGGGGAGCTCAAGGAGTACAGCGAGATGCTCACCGAGGCGAGGGAGCAGGCTATGCAGAGGATGGTAGAGGAGGCAAGGGCGCTGGGTGCGGATGCGGTGGTAAACGTGCGCTTTGCAACCTCGCAGGTGGTGCAGGGGGCGGCGGAGATTCTCGCCTACGGCACGGCGGTGAAGCTGGAGTAGTTGTTAGCCCTTAAGCTAACACATGTTACCAAAAAACCAAACTACTTATATGCTCCTGCCTCACCTGCAGTAGAGGTGAGGCTATGAGAGTGCTGCTGGCTGTGCTGGTTCTTCTCGCGCTTCCGGCTGAGACGTGGGGAATGAGCGTGAGCTTTGCCACGGTGCCCGAGCAGCCCTCTGCCTTTCAGCCCTTCTTCGCTGGCAACCAGCCGGCGAGGGTTGTCATAGAGGTGAGGGATTCTGAGGGCAGGCTGGTTGAGAACGTGCGGGTGCGGCTGAGCATAGAACACCTCAGGGGTCTTGCAAGCGGCAGGATTCTGCACACGGGCTTTCCGTACCTTGAGGGCAAGAAGGTGCTCGGGGGCGAGTTTTTCGCCAGAGACGGAAGGGTTGAGTTCAGCTACAACTTCCCCATACGCGGCACCTACAGGGTAGAGGTGGAGGTGCTCCCCACAGAGAGCTCGGTCAGCTTCCAGCCCTTCTCTCAGGAGTTCAGCGTGAAGGTCAGGGAGCAGGGGTATGAGATAAGGAATGCGGTGATTCTGGTGCTGCTTCTGCTGGGCTTTGGTGCTGCGCTGGGAGTAATCTTTGGAAGAGCGAGTGTGAGGTGGAAGCATGAGGGAAGCTAAGCTCATGTGGCTTGTGACCCTTATATTCCTCGCACTTCTGCTCGCCTTCTCCCTGTACCTGAAGTACGGCTGGGAGTACGGTTTGAAGTGAGGTGATGCGTATGAGGCTTGTGCTGCTGATGCTGATTGGCGTGATGCTCGCCCCGCTGGGGCATGCGGAGGAGCAGGTGAAGGTAACCCTGCAGGTTGAGCCCGAGCCCAGGGTTGGTACACCCTCCGAGCTTCTGATATCTGTAACCGACGCCTCGGGCAAGCCCTTAGAGGCGGTAATCTCGCCCGAGATTCAGATAGCAGAGGAGGGTGTGACGCTGTTCTCGGGCAGCTTTTATGCACCCGACGGCAGGCTCAGGCTCCTATACCACTTCCAGGATGCGAGCGAGCATGCGATAAATCTCAGGGTGATGCTGGCTGACGGCACGGTGGTTGAGAGAACCTTCATTCAGGAGGTGCAGCTTCCTGAGCCACCCACAAAGGTGTGGCTCAAGACCTGGGCGTTCCTCATGGGTGTGCTGCTGCTCGGGATACTGGCAGGGTTTTCGGCGGTGGCTCTGCAGTTCAGGAAAGCGGGATGAGGTGAGATGCGGGCGCTGCTCGTGGTGCTGCTGCTCATGCTCGTGCCACTGCAGGCAGCCGCCCATCTCCCGCCCGGCTACAAGCTCAGGCTTGTGGAGCAGCTCGGAGACTACGAGCTCAGGGTGGTTGTGGTGCCCTCAAAGCCGGTGGTGAACGAGAGCTTTGAGGTGATTGTGGGCGCGGTTAACACCAGAACCAGCGAGCCCTTCAGAGGTGTGGTGCTCATCAATGGCACCCCCGCGGAGAGGTTCTCCATGGCTTTCTATGAGGTGAGGCTGAGGGTGGAGGAGGGCGGGAATTACACCCTGCCCGTGGAGCTCGTGGCAGGGGAGCAGCGAATGGGGCTGAACCTGAGCGTGGAGGTGGTGGAGCGTCGCAATCGCTGGCTGCTGGTGCCGGCGATAATTCTTCTGCTGCTTTTTGCGGTGCTGACAGCGGTCTGGGTGCTCAGGAGGCAGAGGGTGTGAACATGGAGAATGCAATGCCCGGCATACCCGAGCACCTGCTGATCTCCGGCGTGGTGCTGATTCTGGTGCTCACCTTCGGCGTGGTGGAGTACTTGGAGAGGAGGCGGGTGCCCTCTGAGCGCTTGAGGTACGACCTGCTCCGCTTTGCGCCGCTGCGCAGGGTGATGGAGAGCAGGCTTTTCCAGCCCGTGCTCCAGATTCCCGTGGTGGCTCTGTTTTTTCTTATTATCGCAGCCGGGCTCATAGGGGAGCAGCGCCCCGATAGGAACATTGCAACGGTGCTCACCTGGGTTGTGTGGTGGGCGCTTATCGTGTTCGCCATAGCCTTGGTTGGAAAGGTTTGGTGCACTCTCTGCCCATGGAATGCGGTGAGCGACTGGATAAGGAGGCGCAGCCTCTGGAGGCGGGTGAGGGATGAGAGGCTGTTCACCCTGAACCTGAAGTGGCCCTCCAGACTGAAGAACATCTACTTAGCAACGCTTCTGTTCCTGCTTCTCACCTGGCTGGAGCTGGGGCTGGGGGTAACGAGCAGCCCCAGAATCACCGCCTACCTGGGGCTTCTGATACTCTCCATGGCGATTGTGCCTGCGGTGCTTTTTGAGGGCAAGCCCTTCTGCAGGTACGCCTGCTTGGTGGGCAGGATTTCAGGGCTCTATGCGATGTTCTCACCGGTTGAGCTGAGGAGCAGGAGCAAGAGGGTCTGCAGGAGCTGCAGAACCAAAGACTGCCACCGCGGTAATGAGAGAGGCTACCCCTGCCCCACCTTTGAGAGGCTTGACACCATGGACTCCAACACCTACTGCATCCTCTGCACAGAGTGCGTGAAGAGCTGCAGGCATGGCAACGTCTCCCTGAACCTGCGCCCTCCTGCCGCTGACCTGCTGC
>JAADFH010000096.1 GCA_013152995.1 Methanobacteriota archaeon | reverse complement strand
CCCAGCTCCCTCACCGGGCGGTCAGCCAGACCATCGCACACCAGCAGAAGCGCCTTGCGCTCCATGCATCACAGCTCCTCTTCAGGTCTCCGCTTCCTCACCTTTATAACGTAGGTGCGCAGGTCGTCGTCTATCTCCACATACTCATTTATAAAGTCGTACAGCGGAATCTCATCCCTCCAGTAGCGCTCCCACTCCTCGGCTATGTCAAGAAACATATCCTTAATCGGCTTTCTCTTCCTCATGCATACTCCATGAGGCTGCGCAAATAAAAGGGTTTCGCAGCTCACGCATGCCCGCGCGTGCAGAACCTGCGCTGCGGCTCAATGGTGAGCACCACCTTGCCGTCCTTGAACACCCTCACAATTCCGCCGCTCTGGCTCACGGTTATCCCCACGCACCTCATCTTCGCCGTGGTGGCGGCTACTGCAGCATGCCTTGAGCCCAGCCCTCGCGGTATATCCACGCCGGAGGTGTCAACCGTCAGGTAAACCCCTGCAGACTCAATAACTCCATCCCTGCTTATAACAAACACGCCATCAAGCTGGGCAAGCTCCTTTATACTCTCCTTTATCTCCGGGTTCAGAACCGAGCGCTCCCCCATCACATGCCCCTGGAAAGGATTGAGGATGAGCTGCCTTGAGTTCTCCAGAATTTTTTCGGCATCGCCTATGAGGAAGGCGGTGCCTATCATCCTGCCTTCCCTCCCCTCCCTGCCTATCTCAAGCGCTATGTTGAGCACAGCCTCAAAAACCTCGGGCTTAACCTCAATCTCGTGCAGGAACCTGTACAGGGCAAGGTCAAGGCTCTCCTTCCTTACCTCCATGAAGATTATTGCGCACGCCTCGCAGGAGGGGGTTGAGCTCACCGCCACCACCACGTCCCTGTCGTGGAGCAGCCCCTTCTCAACGCACCTCAGCACCGCCTCCTCAACGATATCCGAGTGGGTGCTCTTCCTGGTCAGCAGCCTCACAACCAGGGCATCTCCCATGGCTGCCTTCTCCGCATGCTGCTCCGAGTCAACAAACTCCACACCGAGCATACTCTCCGTAGCCTCTTTCAGCATGCGCTGGAAAAGCTCCTCCGAGGGCGTGGCAAGTATCACCCTCTGGCTGTGTCTCAGCTTTTTAAGCTCGTCAAAGCTCTCTCCGGTTTCTGTTATAACGAGAAGCGCTGTAGCGCCGAGTTCTTCTGCAAGCTGCAGCGCCGACCTGAGAACCACCTGCACGTGGTGCATGAATTAAGCTGTTAGGCGCACACTATAAATCTTTGCCACCACACTACCTCATCAGCACGCAACAGGTGCCGGGCGCTTCCTACCATGCGTGTGCGGGCATGTTTATATACTATGAGCGTTAAACATCTACCCTGGATGTGAGTGAAGGTGATAGAGTGAAACCATATGAGCTGCGTCAGCTTTTTGCCATGCCCCTCCAGGCGGCTGTCAATGCCCAGGCTCTTGCGCTTCACGAAACCCTCACCTTCCTTGAGAAGGTGGGAATGGAGAAGGGCTCCGTCAGGACCTTCAGGCTGAAAACCGAGAGGCTGGTTGAAGAGGAGGAGGTGGATGCGGAGGGCAGACCTAAGCTGGTACCGAAAACTAAGCAGGTTGAGCTGAGCATTCCGCTTCTTGCGCTTCTGCCACCTCCAGCGATGAAGCTGCAGGAGATGGACGTGGTGTTCGGGGTTGAGATAGTGGAGCCCAGAAGCGAAAAGCTTGAACTCCCCGGCGTTGTAAGGGCTGAGTCCCTTGCTCCCACCCTCGCCTTCCTCTCACCCCCGGGCGCCAAGAATCCCACCACCATGCGGGTGAAGATGAGGATAGTGAACGAGCAGCCCGAGGGCATGGCAAGGCTCGGGGATGTGCTCGCCGATATGCTGAGCGGCAGGGAGGGCGGAGACGACTCCGCTGAGGAAGCCGGGGCATCCTCTGAGCAGCCGGGAAGCCTGCTGGAAGCCAGGGTGGACATGGACCTGGTGAGAGGGGTTGTGAGAGGTGCGGAGAAGACTGAGCCGGAGATTGAGAAGGTCAGAGGCGTGGGCAGGGCAACGGCTGCCAAGCTGAGAAGCACCGGCATAAACACCGCGGGCGAGCTGGTGAAGCTGGCAGAGGACAGAGAAGCGCTGAAGAAGGTTTCAAAGACGCTGGGAATCCCTGACAGGCAGCTTCTGAGACTGGCAAGAAGAGCAAAGCTCCTCACTGAAGGAGAAAAATAAAGGAGGTGGATAAGTGGCAAATATACCTGCAGAGCTCAGAGCTCTGCCACTGGACTACATAGTAGGTGCACCGCTTGTGGCGGCGATAAAGGCACAGGCACTGGCGGCAAACACGACGGTTGCCTTCATAAAGGAGGTGGGTCTGGAGAGAACCAACGGCGACTACAAGGCTGTGTACGTGGACTTCAAGTTTGACAGGGTGGTTGAGGAGGAGAAGACAAAGAGCAACGGTGATAAGGTTAAGGTGGTCAGGGTTGTGCCCTCAAAGCTCACCGTGCCTCTCCTTACTATCGTGCCCATACCCTACATACGCATCAGCGACATGACCATAGACTTTGAGTACCAGATACGCGATGTTGAGGCAAAAGCCACCTCAAACGAGGCAAACATAGCCACCAAGGCTGAGATAGGGGGCTGGTTCTGGAAGGTTGAGGTGAAGGGCTCCTACACATACAAGAGCACCACCAGACGGAGCACCGACAGGAGGAGCACCCTGAAGGTCACCGTGAATGCGGTGCAGGATGAGATTCCAGAGGGACTGGCAAGAGTGCTGGACATGCTGGGCGAGGCTATAAAGGTCGTGCCCACAGGTGAGAGCGGCTCCGAGGTGGAGGTTGCACCCTCCGCATCCTCCAGCGATGGAGGCGGCGGTGGTGGCTGAGCGTAGCGGCTCTGCCGCTACTTCCATCTAACACGTGGTGGCTCACATGCAGAAGCGCAAGGAGAAGGTTTTTCTAATGACAGACGTGGTTGGCGGGCTGATGCAGGCGATAAAGCAGGCTAAGATGCTGGGAGACCTGGAGAGCACCAGGCTCGCCAGTGTATACAGGGAGCAGGGGATGAGCACCTTCTCGGTGCCCGCCTTTGCCATCTCCGAGGTTGAGGTGGAGCTGAAGTTTGCGGTTGCCGAGCCTGTTGAGCCAGCCAGAAGCTCAAAAGCCGGGGTGGAGAGCATGCTCCCCGGGCTCAGGGTTAAGATTTCTCCCGAGACGCTCAGCGGTCTCAACCCGGAGATGCTGAGCAGCATGCGGATAAAGTTCTCTCCCGTGGACATGAAGGTGTTCAGGGAGTGAGCTCCCGCCTGTCACCCCGCTCTTCTTTTTCTCAGCCTGATAAGCAGCGCTGCAGCGAGCGCGGCGATGGCTGCGGCGGCGTAGTACCAGTGCCT
>JAADFH010000095.1 GCA_013152995.1 Methanobacteriota archaeon | reverse complement strand
AGCAATGCCAGCTTCTGGGGAATATACTCCATCTGCGGGCTTTTAATGCGTCTCAGGGGGCTTTACAGGTTTGAGAGCGGAATGGAGCCCTGGGAGAGAATTGACACACAGGAGCTGATGAAGTGGCTGGATGGGAAGGAGAGGCTGTGGAGGGAGCTGGCAGGAGCAGAGCTGAGGCGAATTGAGGTTGACGGGGAGAGTGTTGAGCCGATGGATGTGGAGGCGGTGGAGAGGCACCTGCCGGAGAACTACTGCTATGGCGCGGGATACAGCACGGGGATGAACCCCAGCTTTTTCTTAGCCGAGCTAAAGAAGAGGTACTCTGTGCGTGGCTTCAGGGTGAGTGTGGCCGGCAGGGAGCTGGTCAGGGACCTTCTGGCTGCTCCAGCCATGTCAGCGGAGGGAAGAATCTACCTGCGTATGGGTGTGTTCAGGGAGTACCTGTGGGAGAAGGTTGAGGAGGCAAGGCTGACCAGGAAGCAGGTGCTGCTTCAGGCTTTTGAGCTTTACGGCGTGAGCGAGGAGGAGCTGGAGGCTCCTGATGAGGCGCTTGACGCTAAGATAAGGAGGATTGTGGAGGAGGAGAGCTACACGCTGCTCGCCCACGAGCTGGGTGAGCAGCTCCAGGAGGAGATTCCCGCAGAGCTGTTCAGGAATGCCACGGGTCTGCTTGAGAGGGTGCTGCGCAGCTTGAGTGACCTGCTGGCTGACACACATCCCGAGGGCAGGCTTGAGGCGATTGTGAGAAGGAGGAGCCTCGCCTCCCTCGCCTTCTACGTTGCGGAGCTCACGGGAATGCGCAGGGAGATGTTTCCGGAGCTGGCTGAAGCCTACCGGAGGGCGCAGGAGGGCGACTGGAGCGCGGTGCAGGAGGCGAGCAGGGCTGCAAGGGAGCGGGCGGTGAGGTGCGCCTCCCAGCTCAGGGAGATGGCAAGGCAGGGGCTGAGCCAGGAGGAGCTCAGAGCCAGACTCAGGCACATGCTCGCCGGGCAAGGGATAAATTTATAAACCCCTTCCTGTATCACATTATACTAAAAACCTGTGGAAGGGATAGAGAAGGGATGGAGACCTGTTCTGTCTGCGGACTGCCAGAGGACCTGTGTATCTGTGAAGAAATCGCGAGGGAGAGTCAGAAAATCACCATATCCCTGACCAGACGTAAGTTTGGCAAGGCGATGACGGTAGTTGACGGTATCAGCGAGAAGTCCATCAACATAGCAGAGCTTGCCAAGAAGCTCAAGGGAGAGCTTGCCTGCGGGGGTACGGTGAAGGACGGCAGGATAGAGCTGCAGGGAGACCACAGGCAGCGGGTGAGGGAGTTTCTGATAAGGCACGGGTATTCTCAGGACCTGATAGAGGTGAAGTAGGCTCTTGGACGCCAAGCAGATTGTTGAGGCGGGGCTCTTTCTGTCCACAGAGCCGGTGCCTCTGGGCAGGCTTGCGGAGCTTGCGGGTGTGGAGCGGGAGAGGGTGCAGGAGATTGTTGAGAGGCTCAGGGAGGAGTACTCTGCCAGGGGAAGCGCCATTCAGATTCTGAGGGTTGATGAGGAGAGGTACGTGATGCAGGTTAAGCCGGAGGTTGCGGCGCTCGCTGGAGAGCTTGCAAAGCCGGAGGTGAGCAGGGAGCTGCTGAAGACGCTTGCGATAATAGCGCTGCGCCAGCCGGTTACCCAGGCAGAGGTAGTGAAGATGCGTGGTAGCTCGGCTTATGCGCATGTGAAGGAGCTTGTGAGTCTGGGGTTCGTGGAGAGTGTGCGCGCCGGCAGGACCAGGATGCTCACCACCACCAAGAAGTTTGCAGACTACTTCGGGCTCAGCAGAAATCTGGAGGAGCAGAAGAAGCAGATAGCCAGGATGCTCACCGGTAGTCGTTGAGCCTGCTCTTGAGTCTTTCAAGCGCCTCTCTGATTCTCTCCCTCTCACTCTTCAGTGTCTTCAGCTCACTTTCAAGAGCCCTGATTTTGTAGTAGTGGTACGCGTTCATCAGAAGCAGCAGCACCGCAACGATGTACAGCAGAATGCTAATGTCCATGGCACTTTCCTCCGCATGTATGTCTGAGCGTAACATTAAAATAGGTATTCGTCCATACTCACACCGCCTGATGGTTATGAGTGTGGATGTTGTAATAATCGGTGCAGGACCTGCAGGGCTGTTTGCAGCCTATGAGCTGGCTGAGAAGTCCAGCCTGAAAGTGGTAATCGTGGATATGGGCAGGGACGTGGATGAGCGCGAGTGCCCGATGGAGAAGACAGGGAAGTGCATGAACTGCAAGCCGTGCAACGTGATGTGCGGTGTTGGCGGTGCAGGCGGGCTGAGCGATGGCACGCTGAACCTGCGCCCGGATATAGGGGGCAATCTGTACGAGTTCCTGAGCGACCAGGAGGCGTGGGAGCTCGTGAACTACGTGGACTCCATATACGTGAAGCACGGCACGCCTGACAGGCTGTACAGGGCGAGCGGCAAGCAGGAGGAGGAGCTCTCACGAAAGGCTGCCAGCGCTGGCATAGAGTTTGTGCAGATTCCCCAGAGGCACATAGGCAGCGACCACACGCCTGAGGTTATAAAGAGTATTGCAGAGCACCTGCGCAGCAGGGGTGTGAGGTTCATACTGAAAACCAGGGTGGTGGAGATCACTCCCGAGCTTGAGGTGGTGCTGTCTTCTGGAGAGAGGCTCCACCCTAAGTACATCATTGCCGCACCCGGCAGGGCTGGCGCCTCCTGGATGGTGGAGCAGGCGCAGCGGTTAGGGCTGAGGATACGCCACGGTCCGATAGATGTGGGTGTGAGGGTTGAGGTGCCCGCGGTTATCATGGAGCCGGTGTGCAGGATAAACAGGGACCCGAAGTTCCACATAATAACCAAGACCTACGATGATTTTGTGCGAACTTTCTGCGTCAATCACAGGGGGTTCATGGTGAAGGAGCACTACAGGGGCTACGTGGGGGTTAACGGACACTGCCTGAGGGACAGGCAGAGCGACAACACGAACTTTGCCTTCCTGACCAGGATTGAGCTCACTGAGCCTGTGGAGAATTCAACGGAGTACGGTGAGAGTATCGCAAGAACCGCAACCACGCTGGGCGGTGGCAATCCGCTGATTCAGCGCCTCGGCGACCTGCGCAGGGGCAGGCGCTCCACATGGAAGAGGATTAACTCGGGGCTGGTACACCCCACGCTGCGGGCGGTTACTCCAGGGGATATAGCCATGGTGATGCCGCACCGCATAGTCACGAACATCCTGGAGGGGCTGGAGCGTCTGGATAAGGTTATACCCGGAGTTGCCAGCGACTCAACCCTGCTCTACGCCCCGGAGATTAAGTACTATGCGATGAGGGTTGAGGTTGACAGGAGCATGGAGACTTCTGCCGAGAATCTGTTTGTGGC
>JAADFH010000094.1 GCA_013152995.1 Methanobacteriota archaeon | reverse complement strand
CCCTGGCGCTTGTGCCACCTGACCTCCTTCAGCACCTTGCGCTCCGTGGTCTCAACCACGGCGCATGAGTTCACCACCACCGCGTCGCACTCCTCGGGGGACTCCACTATCTCATGCTTCTCAGCCACCAGCGCCTTGAGAACCTCGGTATCCCCCTGGTTCATTGTGCAGCCGTAGGTTGAAAAGTAGACTCTCACGAGGTGCTGGTGCCAGAGTAACGTGGTCAATCCTGCACCGCTCTCATGGCTTCCCGCAGGCTGAGCCTGCCGGTGTAAAGCGCCGAGCCGAGCACCGCCCCGGCAGCCCCCAGGCGCTTCAGCAGCCTCAGGTCAGAGGCTGAGGCTATGCCCCCAGCTACGAGCACACCTGCGCTCGTTGCTCTCACCACCCTCTCCACGGCTCTGGCATCAACCCCCTGCATCCTGCCCTCCACATGCACGCAGGTGAACAGCACCTCATCCACGTACTCAGCCACCTCCTTGGCGAGCTGCTGCGCCTCCAGGGCTGTGCTCTCCTGCCAGCCCCTCACCACCACCCTGCTTCCCCTGGCATCCACCGCCGCAATCACCCTGTCAGAGCCGTACTCCTCAGAGAGCTCCTCCAGCAGCCCCCTGTTCTTCACCACGGCGGTGCCCACTATAACCTTGGCAGCCCCTGCACCGAGCACCTCCTCCGCCACCTCCCTGCTCCTGATTCCCCCGCCCACCTGCACGGGTATCTCAAGCTCCCTCACAATCTCCAGCACCAGCGCTCTGTTCTCGGTGCTGCCGTGGATAGCCGCATCCAGGTCTATCAGGTGCAGCCTCTCCGCCCCCTGCTCCTGCCAGTGGAGAGCCACGCTCAGAGGCTCTGCAAGCTCCACCAGCTTCTGCTCCAGCCTGCCCCCCACCAGCTGCACGCACTTCCCGCGGCTCAGGTCCAGCGCAGGTATTACTAAGAAGCTCATTCAATTATCCTCTCTATCGGAAGAACGAGAATATCCCTGGCGCCCAGCTTCTTAACCCTGTTTATAAGCGAGTAAACCTCGCTCTCCTCCACCACCGCATTCACCGCATACATGGGCTCCTCCGAGGCGACCTCCGCCACCGTGGGACCAGCCATCCCCGGCATGACCTTCTTAACATCCTCCAGCACGTCCTTCGGCACGTTCATCATCACCAGCTTCTTGCGCTTTGCGGCGAGGACGCTTGAGAAGGCGGTGACAATCTCCTCAACCTTCTCCTGCTTCTCCCTCACCGCCTCCCTGTTGCCTATGAGGTACGCCGAAGTCTCAAGCACGGTTTCAACCTCCACCAGCTTGTTCATCTTCAGGCTGGTGCCGGTGCTCACCAGGTCAACGATGGTCTCAGCCAGACCTATGTGGGGCGCAATCTCGCATGCGCCAGAGAGGGGCACCACCCTAACCTCAACCCCCCGCTTCCGGAAGAAGTTCTTTGAGATGTTGGGGAACTCGGTGGCAACCCTCGTGCCCTGGGGCAGGTCCTCCACCCTGGATATACCCGAGTTCTCGGGTACAGCAAGCACCAGGCGAGCCTTACCGAAATCTAAATTAAGGAGCAGCTCCACAGGGTAGCCGGACTCAACCACCACGTCGTAGCCAGTGATTCCCAGGTCTGCCACACCCTCAGCGACCAGCTCGGGGATGTCTATGGCTCGTACAAGGAGCACCTGTATCTCAGGGTCAGAGGTGCCGGCGAAGAGCCTGCGCCCGTCGCTGAGCACCGCTATCCCGGCGCGGTTCATGAGCTGTATCGCCGGCTCATGCAGTCTGCCCTTGTTTGGCACCGCAATCTTTATCATTTACCTTACCTCAGGGTGATGGTATGGATGTGCTCATAAAAGGCGGCACCTTGGTTACAATGGATAGAGAGCAGGGGATATTAAAAAACTTTTCCGTAGCGGTGGAGGACGGCAGAATCGTTGAAGTGGCTGAGAGAATACCCGGAGAGGCAGACTTCGTCATTGATGCCAGGGGCAAGGTGGTGATTCCCGGGCTGGTCAACACCCACACCCATGCTGCCATGACGCTCTTCAGGGGCGCTGCCGACGACCTGCCGCTGCACCGCTGGCTGCAGGAGGAAATCTGGCCCGTGGAAGCCAAGCTCAAGCCCCAGCACGTGTACGCTGGTACGCTGCTCGCATGCTTAGAGATGCTCACCTCTGGCATAACCTGCTTCAACGACATGTACTTCTACTTGGAGGAGGCTGCCAGAGCGGCGGAGGAGGCTGGGATGAGGGCGGTGCTCTCCTACCCCCTGCTGGATGTTGCGGGTGAGGAGCAGGGGCGCGAGCTGCTCAAGGTGGCGGAGAATGGCTTGAGGCGCTTCAGGGACAGCGAGCTGGTGAGGGTGTTCGTGGGTCCCCATGCCCCCTACACCTGCTCCGAGGAGCTGCTGCTCAGCGCCGTGGAGCTGGCTGAGAAGTACGAAACCCGCATTCACATCCACGTCTCCGAGACCCGTGAGGAGGTGGAGAGGTTTCTCAGGGAGAAGGGCATGCGTCCCGTGGAGTACCTGGAGAGCATAGGCTTCCTCTCGGACAGGGTGCTCATAGCCCACGGGGTGCACCTCAGCAGAGAGGAGCAGAAGCTGGTGAGCAGCAGGGGTGCAAAAATCTCCCACAACCCCGTTAGCAACATGAAGCTCGGCGCCGGTGTGGCACCCGTCACCGAGTACATACGGGCTGGGATAACCGTTGCGCTGGGCACGGATGGAGCAGCCAGCAACAACGTGCTGGACATGTTTCAGGAGATGAAGACCTGCGCCCTCCTGCAGAAGGTTACCAGCGGCGACGCCTCGGCGCTTCCCGCTGTGGAGGCTCTCAAGCTCGCGACGCTGAACGGTGCCATGGCGCTGGGCATGCACAACGCTGGAGTTATACGCAGCGGTGCTGTGGCTGATATAACTGTGGTGAACATGCGCAGACCCCACCTCACACCCCTCTCCAACCCTGTATCCCACCTGGTGTACGCCGCTAAGGGGAGTGATGTGAGCGATGTGCTGGTGAACGGCAGGGTTGTGGTGCAGAATGGCAGGTGCAGAACCCTGGATGCGGAGGAGGTGGAGAGGTTCGCGCTGAAGCAGGCGCGTGAGCTGTTTGAGAGCGCGGGCAGGGGGGACAGGTTATTCACGGAGGAAGTGTCTTAGCCTGGCTATAGCCAGCTTCTTCTCCTTCCTGCCCACCTTCGCCTCCTCCAGCGCCTCCCTCAGGATTTCAATGCTTCTGTCATAGGTCTGCCTGTTTACAGGATAGGGTGTGCCATCCTTTCCGCCGTGGGCAAAGGAGTACTTCGCCGGGTCCCGCCAGTCTGCCTGCGTGCCGTAGATGAGCTCTGAGAGCAGCGCAAGCGCACGCAGGGTTTTGCTGCCCACGCCGGGGAAGCCCACCACCTGCTCGTAGCTCTC
>JAADFH010000093.1 GCA_013152995.1 Methanobacteriota archaeon | reverse complement strand
GACGATTGCCTGGTTTGATGAGCTGAGCAGTGAGGATGTGGGTATTGCGGGTGGTAAAGGAGCAAACCTGGGTGAGCTTGCAAGTGCGGGCATGCCGGTTCCGCCGGGATTTGTGGTGACTGTCGGCGCCTACTACCAGTTTCTGGAGCACACGGGGCTGAAGGACAGGATAATGGAGATACTCAGGAACTGCAACGTTGATGACAGCGAGGAGCTGAACAGGGCATCAAAGGAGATCAGGGAGCTTATAGCGGGTGTGGAGGTGCCGAAGGAGCTGGCAGATGAGATAATGGGCAGCTACCGCAGGCTCTCTGAGATGTGCGGCGAGAGCGAGGTGCCTGTGGCGGTGAGGAGCTCTGCTACCGCCGAGGACCTGCCGGACGCCAGCTTTGCGGGTCAGCAGGAGACGTTCCTGAATGTGAGGGGGAGCCAGCTTGTTGAGCGTGTGCGCAGCTGCTGGAGCTCGCTGTTCACCCCCAGGGCGATATTCTACAGGGAGAAGAAGGGGTTCCAGCACGAGAAGGTGGGAATAGCGGTTGTGGTGCAGAAGATGGTCAACGCCGAGAAGGCGGGGGTGATGTTCACAGCCCATCCATCCACGGGGGAGAGGGACAAGATAGTCATTGAGGCAGCCTTCGGGCTGGGTGAGTCGGTGGTGTCGGGAGCTGTGACGCCCGACCACTACGAGGTTGACAAGAGCACGGGGAAGGTAATCAAGATGGAGGTGGGGGTGAAGGCTACCAAGCTCGTGAGGGATGCCAACGGCAACACCGCAGAGGTCAGGCTGGATGCCGAGGAGGCGAAGCGGCAGGTGCTCAGCGAGGAGGAAATCAGGAGGCTTGCGGAGCTCGGCAGGAAGGTTGAGGAGCTCTTCGGCTCTCCGCAGGATATTGAGTGGGCGTTTGAGAAGGGTGAGCTGTACTGCTCCAGTCAAGGGCGATAACCGTGCTTTATGACAAGGAGGAGAGCACGGAGGAGGAGCTCAGTGAGGTGCTGGTGAAGGGGCTCGGCGCAAGCCCTGGCACGGGCTCCGGAAAGGTCAAGGTGGTTCTGAGCCTTGAGGAGCTGGACAAGATACACCAGGGCGATGTGCTCGTCACCACAATGACCAACCCGGACATGGTGCCCGCGATGAAGCGTGCCTCCGCCATAGTCACCGATGAGGGCGGGATGCTGCGATAATCTCCAGGGAGCTGGGTATTCCCTGCGTTGTGGGCACGGGCAATGCCACCAAGGTGCTCAGCGATGGCATGGAGGTGACGGTTGACGGTGCGAGGGGTGTGGTGTACAGGGGTGCGGTGAAGAAGAAGGAGGAGAAGCAGGTGGAGGTGGCGCAGGTTGCGGCGAAGCCTGTCACAGCCACCGAGGTGAAGGTGAACATAAGCATTCCCGAGATTGCGGAGAGGGTGGCGCCTATTGCAGATGGCGTGGGGCTGCTCAGGGTTGAGCACATGATACTGGGCATAGGCGAGCATCCGATGAAGTTCATACGTGAGGGCAGGGAGGAGGAGCTGATTGAGAAGATAGCCGAGGGAGTGCGCAAGGTGGCGCATGCCTTCTATCCCAAGCCAGTGTGGTACCGCACGCTTGACGCTCCAACTGACGAGTTCAGGAGCCTGAAGGGTGGCGAGGAGGAGCCGCACGAGCACAACCCGATGCTCGGCTGGCGGGGTGTGCGCAGGGCGATTGACGAGCCTGAGCTGATGCTGGCTGAGTTCAGGGCGATAAAGCGGCTGGTGGATGAGGGCTATACCAACATAGGCGTCATGATACCCTTGGTGCAGCATCCCGAGGAGCTGAGAAGGGCGAAGGAGATTGCCAGGGAGGCGGGGCTTGAGCCCCACCGTGATGTGAAGTTCGGCATAATGGTGGAGATACCCGCGGCGGCGCTCATAATAGATGAGTTCATAAAGGAGGGCATAGACTTCATAAGCTTCGGCACCAACGACCTGACGCAGTACACGCTGGCGGTGGACAGGAACAACGAGCGCGTGGCGAAGCTTTACTCCGAGAAGCATCCCGCGGTGCTGAAGCTGATTGAGATGGTTATAAGAGCCTGCAGGGAGCATGATGTGGAGACCAGCATCTGCGGGCAGGCGGGCAGCGACCCCGAGATTGCCAGAAAGCTGGTGGAGTTCGGGATAACGAGCATCTCCGCGAACCCTGATGCAGTGGACAGGATACGGGAGATTGTGGCAAGAACTGAGATGAGGTTGCTGCTGGACAGTGTCAGGAAGTAGAGAGCTCTGGAGAGAGGCACTGAGCACCTGCCTTCAGGGGCTCTGCATCTTCGCAGCAGGTGGATTAGCGGGTGTGCTTGCAGTTACGCTGCTCTACCTGGTTTCGCCGGGGGCTGAGAGTGCCGCAAGCGGTGCTTTTGCAAAGGTGGCGTCTGCGAAGGTGGTGCTGCTGGAGAGCGCTGGCTTAAAGACGGAGCTCAGCATAATGTTCTCAAACATGCTGGCGATTGTGGCGGTGATGAGCCTGCCTGCGCTGGTGTACAGGATTGAGGGCGAGCGCAGGCTTGCCTACGAGAGGTTTCCGAAGCTGCTGATGTTCGCGGCGGGTGCGCTCAGCATAGGCGCCTTCTCACCGCCTCTGGTGTCGCCCCTCTTCCCATTCTACCTGCTCTACCTGCTGCCCCACGGTGTGCTGGAGTTCAGCGCGGTAGCGCTCGCCTACACCGTTGCAACCTCAAGGGTGCCGGAGCTGCGAAACCAGCTTGCGGCGGTTTCTTTCCTGCTGCTGATTCCGAGCTCGGTGATAGAGGTTAATGTGTCAATGAAGTTTGCGCTGCGCATGGCAGAGCTGCTGGGGTACTTTGCTTAGCCGAGCACGGCGTTGCACATCCTGTCGCACTCCTCCACGTACCTGTTGCTTCTGCGGGTGTGGGAGAAGCTCAGACTCTCAAACCTGTCCGCAAGCTTCAGAACGCGTGCATGCAGCTCCCTGAGGTGCTTCTTCCTGACCGCATACTCCCCCCTGAGCTGCCTCACCACGAGCTGGCTGTCGCTGTACACCACCACCTGCCTGCAGCCGAGCTGGTGAGCCCTGCTCAGCGCCTTCAGCACCGCGGTGTACTCTGCAACGTTGTTGGTGGCTCTGCCGAGGTAGCCGGAGTCGGAGCAGAGCACCCTGCCGCCGCTCAGTATCAGGTAAGCCCAGGCAGCTCTGCCGGGGTTGCCTCTTGATGCGCCATCTGTGTAAATCTCGCACTTCATGCGCTGCATTCTGCAGCTCAGCTTAAGCTGTTTTTGCCACCCCATCTGCGGTAGTAGGTCAGGAAAATTCTGTTGCCCGTAGCCTGGTACATCTGCAGCATGAGCTGGAGGTGGAGGGCGTGGTACTTCCTGCTTGCGGGATGCCCCTGAGCGTCGTAGTAGCTCCACCCTCTGCCGGTGTCGTACTCTGGCAGGAAGTGCACCAGACTGCGTAGCCCCTGCTCGTAGAGCCTCTCAGCGACTGTGCTGTTTGTGCTCACCGCATACTCCCGCAGCCAGAGCAGCGCGGTGATGAAGCCGTTGAGCACGTAGGGCGGATTCTCGCTGGCGTACTCGGGGTACCACACCCACCCCTGCCTGCTCGCCCTCAGCCCGCCGCTGCGCACGTCCACCTCAAAGGCTCTCAGCGCCCTGTCGGCGTATTGCAGGTAGGTGGTGTTGCCGGTGCAGAGGTACGCCAGCAGGAGGGTTTTTATTATTCCAGCCTGCATGAGCGACCCCGCCCAGCCAGCTTCAAGCCCGTAGCTGTGCCAGGGAAACCTGTTCCTCCAGATGAGCGCATCTCTGCCGAGGGGCTCTGCCTCTGATATCAGAAAGTCCGCAAGCCTGAGCCCCTTCCTGAGGTACCTCTCATCTCCTGTCTCCATGTACCTGTAGAAGTTCTGCCTGGCAACCAGAGCCACGTTGTGGTATGCGAGCTGCCAGCCGAGCTGCTCGCCGTAGTAGGTCATGGGTATGCCGTCAATCTCAGCCACAGAATACTTGGGGTTGGGGTTCTCAACCAGGTATATGCTGAGGTTGCCCACCGCTTTTCTCCAGGGGTTTGGATAGCTAACTTCCACGCGGTATATCAGCCTCAGCCCCTGCATGCGCTCAAGGCAGGAGCTGTTGAGCAGCGGGTCTGCCACTATGTACCTCACGCGGTACCTGGCAAGGTAGGTGCGCATCTCAGCCTCGTCCAGCCTGCAGTCCAGCACGTCCTTGGCAACCCTCACCCTGGAGTTTACGTCCACGAAGACGTTGGAGAAGCCTGGCGGCAGAGCCACGAACTTGTAGCCGGTCAAGCCGGCTAAGTAGAGGGCGGTGACGGGATTGGCTAAGACCACCCCCTCCCCGTACTTCTGCTGTGCATCCTGCAGAGAGTTTGCCGCTTCGGTTATGAACCAGTAGCTGCCACCAGGTACAAGCATGTGCTCGTCTCCAGCCCTCCCGAAGTCTGAGCTCACGCCTGCTGCAGCGTTGGGGTTCAGCAGGAAGTTTGCAGTCACGCTCAGGCTGAAGCCCAGGAGGAGAAGGAGCAGGGCTCTGCGCTGCCTCAGGTTCTGTATCCCCAGCGCAGCCATGAGCACCAGCCCGTGCTCAATGAAGTCTGTGAAGCGCACGGGCTGGAACTGCGTTGGCAGCGGCAGGTAGCCGTGGAGCCTCAGCAGCACCGCCGAGGCTAAGAAGGAGTACGCCAGCAGCCTGTGCTGCCTGCGAACCGGCATGAGCAGTGCAAGAAGCGCCAGGGAGAAGAGGAGCACGTTGTTCAGGTCGCCCACACTCTCCCCGCCCTCCACCCTGCTCACAACCCTGTTGAGCACCATGTCCTGCACAACCATGAGGGGGTTGTCGGGGGAGGTGGTGAAGGGGTAGGCTGACTTGAAGGCGTACAGCTTGTACACCATCTCCTGCGTGGGATTGGGGGTTACGCCGTGGTAGTGCAGGAGCAGGGGCAGCCAGTAGGGTGAGGCTACCGCAAGCGCCACTGCAAGCAGGA
>JAADFH010000092.1 GCA_013152995.1 Methanobacteriota archaeon | reverse complement strand
GCCATGCAGCACTCCCGGGAGCTGGTAACGGTGCGGCTGATGCATAAACCTTATAAACTCTGGCTGCCACCTGTTCAGCATGCTTTTTCTGAGTGAGGTGGTTGAGTGGTAACCGTTGTGGTAGGCGGTCAGTGGGGAGACGAGGGAAAGGGGAAGGTGATAAGCTATCTCTGCATGAGGGACAAGCCTCATGTAATCGCCAGGGCGGGAGTTGGACCCAACGCCGGGCATACGGTGATGTACCGCGGCAGAAAGTATCCGCTCCGCCTCACGCCCAGCGGTTTTCTCCACTCAGACGCCAGGCTGCTGATAGGTGCTGGTGTACTTGTGAACCCCAAGGTGATGCTTGAGGAGATTGAGCAGCTCGGCATAGAGCAGAGGATAGGCATAGACAGGAGGTGCGGCATAATAGAGGAGGAGCACATCTCCAGGGACAGGGGGTCGGAGCATCTTGCGGGCAAGATAGGCAGCACGGGCACGGGCTGCGGACCCGCGAACATGGACAGGGCTGCCAGAAAGCTCAGGCTTGCGCAGGAGGTGCCGGAGCTTGAGCCCTACCTCACCGACGTTGCCGAGGAGCTCAACAGGGCTGCCGACGAGGGCAGGAGGGTTCTCATAGAGAGCTCCCAGGGCTTCGGGCTCAGCCTCTTCTACGGCACCTACCCCTACGTGACCTCCAAGGACACCACCGCAGGCATGGCGTGCGTTGACGTCGGCATAGGTCCCAGGAAGGTGAAGGAGGTCATGGTGGTGTTCAAGTCCTTCCCCACACGCGTCGGCTCTGGACCGTTTCCCACGGAGATGCCCCAGGAAGAGGCTGAGAGGCTTGGAATAGTGGAGTACGGCACGGTGACAGGCAGGAGGAGGCGCATAGGCTGGTTTGACTACGAGATGGCGAGGTATGCGGCTATGCTGAATAGCGCATCCCAGATTGCCCTGACCTGCATAGACTACCTGGACAGGAGCTGCAGGGGTGTGAGGAGCTACGAGGAGCTGAGCGAGAAGGCTAAGAAGTTTGTTGAGGAGGTGGAGCGCAGGGTTGGTGTGCCCGTCACCATAATCTCCACGGGTCCTGAGGTGGAGGACACCATAGACCTGAGAGAGGAGAAGCTGGGATGACCAAGTTCATAATAGTCACGGGAGGAGTGCTCTCAGGGCTTGGAAAGGGAGTGACAACCGCAGCCATAGGTTTGATTCTGCGCTCCCGCGGGCTGCGCATAGATGTGTGCAAGATAGACCCCTACCTGAACGTTGACCCCGGCTTAATGAACCCCTTCCAGCACGGTGAGGTGTGGGTAACCAAGGACGGCTACGAGGCAGACCTGGACTTCGGGCACTACGAGCGCTTTCTGGATGTTGAGCTCACCAGGGAGCACAACATAACCACGGGCAAGGTTTACCTGTCGGTGCTGGAGAAGGAGCGCAGGGGGGAGTATCTGGGGCAGACGGTGCAGATAATACCGCATGTGACAGACGAGATAAAGCAGCAGCTCATGCAGATAGCCAGGAAGAGCAATCCCGACGTGCTGATTGTTGAGATTGGCGGCACCACCGGCGATATAGAGAGCATGCCCTTCCTGGAGGCGCTGCGCCAGCTCAGGATGGAGCTTGGGAAGGAGAACGTGCTGTTCATACACGTAACCCTGGTGCCTGTGCTGGATGCGGTGGGGGAGCAGAAGACCAAGCCAACCCAGCACAGCGTCAAGGAGCTCAGGAGCATAGGCATCCAGCCGGACGTGCTGGTGTGCAGGTGCAGGGAGCCGCTGCTGGATGAGACCAAGGCAAAGCTCTCCCTGTACTGCGATGTGAGCAAGAGGGATGTGATAAGCAACCACGACGTTGAGGTAATCTACGAGGTTCCGCTGATAATGGAGGAGCAGGGCATAGGCGATACGATACTTGAGAAGCTCAACCTGAGGGAGAGGAGGCACGACCTGGAGGAGTGGCGCAGGTTTGTGAGCAGAATCAAGCGGGTGGAGGAGAGGGTGAGAATAGCCATGGTGGGCAAGTACACCCACCTGCATGACTCATACATAAGCGTGGTTGAGGCGCTGAAGCATGCGGCATGGCAGATTGACCGCAGGGTGGAGGTGCTCTGGGTGGAGGCGGAGAGGCTTGAAGATGGCGAGGATGCGCAGGAGCTGCTCTCCGAGGCTGACGGCATACTCGTGCCCGGAGGCTTCGGGGTGAGGGGCTCTGAGGGCAAGATAGCGGCGATAAGGTACGCGAGAGAGGCGGGTGTGCCCTACTTGGGGATATGCTTTGGCTTTCAGCTTGCGGTGGTGGAGTTCGCCAGGAACGTTGCGGGGCTCAGGGGGGCGAACAGCACCGAGCTTGACCCGGGCACCGAGCACCCTGTTATAGACCTGCTCCCCGAGCAGCGGGAGGTTGACAGGCTGGGCGGGACGATGCGCCTGGGAGAGATTGAGGTCAGAATAAAGCCAGGTACCATTGCCCACAGAATCTACGGCTGCGAGAGCGTGGGAGAGAGGCACAGGCACAGGTACGAGGTCAACCCCGAGTACATACCCCTGCTGGAGAGGCATGGCATGGTGTTCTCAGCCACCAGCGACTCCGGCAGGAGGATGGAGATATGCGAGCTGCCTTCGCACCCCCACTTCATAGCCACCCAGTTCCATCCCGAGTTCAAGTCAAGACCGCTCAAGCCAGCTCCGGTGTTCATGTCATTTGTGTCAGCAGCGGCTGAAAGGAGAAGGAGGAAAGATGCTGGACACTGAGAAGTTTATCCAGGAGGCGGTTGAGGAGATACGCAGGCAGGTGGGCGATGGCACGGCGATAATAGCGCTCTCCGGCGGTGTTGATTCAAGCGTTGCTGCGGTGCTGGCGCACCGTGCCCTGGGAAAGCACCTGGTGGCGGTGTTTGTTGACCACGGCTTCATGCGCAAGGGCGAGCCGGAGGAGGTAAGGCGAATCTTTGGCGAGGAGCTGGGCATGAACCTGCGTGTTGTTGATGCCAGAAAGAGGTTCCTTGAGGCTCTCAGGGGCGTTACCGAGCCTGAGGAGAAGCGCAGGATAATCGGCAGGGTCTTCATTGAGGTGTTTGAGGAGGTGGCGGCTGAGGTTAAGGCGGGCTACCTGGTGCAGGGCACGATAGCACCCGACTGGATTGAGAGCGGTGGCGGGATAAAGAGCCACCACAACGTTGCCGGGCTGCCCAGCGGCATGGTGCTTGAGCTGGTGGAGCCGCTGCGGGACCTCTACAAGGATGAAGTCAGGGCGGTTGCAAGAGCGCTGGGGCTGCCGGAGAGTATCTCGGAGCGGATGCCCTTCCCGGGTCCGGGGCTGGCGGTGCGCATAATAGGTGAGGTGACGGAGGAGAAGCTTGAAATTGTGCGGGAGGCTAATGCGATAGTTGAGGAGGAGATACGCAGGGCTCGCCTGAAGCCCTGGCAGGCGTTTGC
>JAADFH010000091.1:3474-6786 GCA_013152995.1 Methanobacteriota archaeon | reverse complement strand
CAAACCTTTAAAAACCAGCCCCCACGAGTTATATCCGATATGAGGGTGGTGGCTGTAATACCCGTGTACAACGAAGGGGAGAGGATAGCGGAGGTGGTTCGCAAAACCCTGGAGCACGTGGATGAGGTGGTGGTGGTCAACGACGGCTCCAGCGACAGGAGTGCAGAGTTTGCGGAGCGTGCTGGAGCAAGGGTAATCTCCCTGCCCAGGAACACCGGCAAAGCCAACGCTCTCAGGCAGGGCTTCAGCGCCACAGGCGACTGCGACGTGGTGGTCACCCTGGACGGAGACCTGCAGCACCTGCCGGAGGAGATACCCGTGCTGCTCGGCGGCATAGAGCGGGGATGCGACCTGGTGATAGGCAGCAGGTTCCTCTCAGGCAAGCTGAACATGCCGCCCCAGAGGAGGCTCTCAAACCTGATAACCTCCGGCATAATAAGCCTTCTGACCCGCAGGAGGATAACAGACCCCCAGAGCGGCTTCAGGGCGATAAGAGCCAGCAAGCTGAAGCTCCTGAGCCTAAAAGCCGAGAGGTACGCCATAGAGCACATAATGATACTGGAGGCTGTCAGGAAGGGGCTGAAGGTGTGCGAGGTGCCTGTGTCAGCCGTCTATGGTGGAGAGAAGTCGCACATCAGACCCCTCAGGGACACCCTGAGCGTGGCTTACTACATCCTGAGGTTTGTGGTGGGAGGCAGATGATAGTATACTTCAGGGAGCACGAGCTTCACACCATGAACACCCACCCCGAGAACGCCCGCAGGTTTGAGAAGCTGGGTGCGCTGCTTGAGCGTGAGAGGGTGCACACTCCAGAGCCGGCGGCGGAGGAGCAGGTGCTCAGGGTGCACACCCGGGAGCACCTCAGGAGGATAAAAGCCCTCAGCGAGGCAGAGGCTTGGGCGGATGCAGACACCTACCTCACCAGGCACAGCTACCGCACGGCGCTGCTCGCCGCCGGTGGTGCGGTGCTTGCGGCGCAGCTCGCACAGAAGCACGGGCATGCGTTCGCGCTGGTGAGACCGCCAGGGCATCACGCCACCCCTGAGAGAGCCATGGGATTCTGCCTGTTCAACAACATCGCCATAGCCTGCGCCGAGATGCTCGCAGGGGGCATGAAGAGGGTGGTGGTTCTTGACGTTGACGTCCACCACGGCAACGGCACCCAGGAGGTGTTCTACTCCTCACCGGAGGTGCTGTTCATCTCCCTGCACCAGCACCCCCTCTACCCGGGAACCGGCATGCCGGAAGAGACGGGGAGGGGTGAGGGTGAGGGCTACACCGTGAACATCCCCCTGCCCCCCGGCACAGGGGATGCGGACTACCTGCAAGCGCTTGAGCTGGCGCTGGACATAGCGGTGCAGCACTCGCCGGAGCTTGTGCTGGTTTCGGCTGGCTACGACACCGCCTCACAGGACCCGCTGGGCGGGATGATGCTCACCAGCCGCTGCTACGCAGAAATCGGGAGAAGGCTCAGGAGGTTCCCTGCGGTCTGCTTCTGCTTAGAGGGTGGATACAGCAGCAGCGCGCTCGCCGCGGGGGTTGAGAGCACCCTCTCAGGAATACGCGGGCAGAGCCAGGAGTACGAGCCGGGGGAGAGTACCCTGGATTTGAGCCACGTGAGGCGGGTGCTCAGGAACTACTGGAGTGCTTAGGCACCTTGGGCAGCTTTATAACAAACACCGCACCCTTTGGCGAGTTGTCCTCCACCCACACCCTGCCGCCATGAAGCTCAACTATACGCCTGACAATCGCAAGCCCCAGACCAACGCCCCTGACACCCCTCTTCTCCTTGCGCTGGAACCTCTCAAAGATGCTCTCCTTGTACTCATCCGCTATACCCTCCCCGAAGTCCCTGACACGGACGATGTAGTGCTCCCCCTCATCCTGCACCTCAATTACAACCTTCCCGCCCTCCTTGGCGTACTTCACGGCGTTGCTCAGCAGGTTGGTGAATACGTCATACAGCAGCCCCATACCCCTCATGGGCAGGTTACCGGGAGAGCGGTACTCCACCGTCATTCCCGCCTCCTTCAGCATACTCTCGCTGTCGTGAATCGCGTCCTGAATCACGGTGTCAAGGTCTATGTACTTGAACTCGGGAGCTATGCTCTCAAGCTTTGCCAGCTTTGTTGCATCCTCAATAATCTCCAGAATCTTGCGGTTGGCACGCTTCATAGCCAGCAGGTCATTCTTCATGCTATCATCCGCATCCTCAAGCAGCAGGTCAATGAAGTTGTCCACCACGCCAGCAGGGTTGAGCAGGTCATGCCTGAGCACGTCCAGGAACAGGTTCTTCATCCTGTGCGCCTCCTCAAGCTGCAGCCTCGCCCTGCGCTCCCTTATGAACACCCAGCCGAGCAGGATTGAGCCCGGGATTGAGAGCAGCATCACAATGGCGTGGTGGGCGTCCTCGGGACTGAAGTGCGCCTGCACGGGTCTGCCGAGAACTATCAGGTCGTATCCAAAGTAGAAGAAGTTCAGAAGTATGCCTATGGACATTATCGCTATCCCGAGGGCGTAATCACGAAGCGGTACTCCTCTAACAACCATCTCAATCCCTCACCAGAGTATTGGCGGCGCAATGGGCAGAATAACCCTGAAGGTTGAGCCCTTACCCGGCTCTGACTCCACCTCCAGCTTGCCACCATGTGCATCAGTTATGCTCTTGACCACCGCCAGACCCGTACCCGTGCCGCCATAACGCCGGGTTGGTGTGGGGTCTATCTGGGTCAGAGGCTTGAAAATTTCCTCCAGCTTCTCCTTTGGAATCCCAATGCCGGTGTCGCTCACGCTCAGCACCACCCAGCCGTCCTTTCTTGAGGTGGTGACCCTGACGCTCCCGCCCGGGTGGTTGAACTTTATTGCGTTGTCTATAAGGTTGAGGAGCACATGCTCCAGGTTCTCGGGGTCGGCAATCATCTCACCCCTGTACCCGTGCTCAACCTCTATGGTGATGTTCTTCTCCTCGGCGTCGGTCTTCTTCTTTTCAACTGCTCTGTTAACCACGTCCTCTATTTTTATTCTTCTGCGCTGGAGCTTGAAGGGCATCCTCTTTGCCTTTGCCACCTGTATCAGGTCCTCAACTATGTTGTTCAGCCTGTAAAGCGCACGCAGAGCAGACTTCAGGTTGCTTATCCTGTCCTCCTCATTCTTCTCCTCCATCGCTATCTCTATGAATCCCTTGATTATGGTTATGGGTGTCCTAAGCTCGTGGCTGACGTTGGCTATGATGTTGCTCTTGAGCTCCTCTATCTCTTTGAGCTCCTTGTAGGCGTCCTCAAGCTTCTTCTGCATTTCTTTAAGCATGCTTAT
>JAADFH010000091.1:0-3440 GCA_013152995.1 Methanobacteriota archaeon | reverse complement strand
TTGCCTGGCATCTGGGACATTGAAACCTGAACCACCTTCCCCGAGCGCAGGCTGGCTTCAAGCACCGCCTGCTTCCCCTGGGGCTCGGAGCTGAGCAGCTCCTTGACCTTCTCCCCCACCTCGGGCTCCCTGAAGAGCTTGCCCACCTCGGTGCCGATGAGCTCGCTTTCTTTGAGGTTCAGGTCCTCTTTTGCCCTGCGGTTGAAGAAGTTTACCAGCCCCTCGGAGTCGGTTGTTATAACCCCTGCGGGCACGGTGTGGAGTATGGTGTGGAGTTCCGAGAAGGTTTCTCTGAGCTTGCCCTTTGACTCTTCCACCTGTGCGCGCAGGCTTCTCTCTTTTATCATGTAGTAGCCTATGATTATGAAGAGAGGCACAGACAGGAGCACCGGCAGGGTGCTCAGCGGATCAGCGGCGAGTTCCTGGTAAACTCCGCTCCTCTCAACACTGTAGATGTAGCTCCAGTATGCTATGTTGAACACAAAACCAAGGCTCATCACGAGAAGCCCCGAAAGGTACTCCCTGGGCAGAAGCAGCCTCATGCTTTTATACTCCTCTTCCAGCACATAAAAACCTTTCACCTGAGCGGGGAAAGCTTTATATACTCCGTGTGCCATGCTAACACTTAACACGGTGATGGCTATGAGTGACATAGGCAAGAGGATACGGATGGAGAGGATTATGGACCGCAGGAGCGGGAAGACTATAATAGTGCCCATGGACCACGGCGTCAGCATGGGACCCATAGACGGGCTCATAGACATGCCGGAAGCCATCAACAGGGTTGCGGAGGGCGGAGCCAATGCAGTGCTGCTGCACAAGGGTATAATACGCCACGGGCACAGGGGCTACGGCAGGGATGTGGGGCTGATAATGCACCTCTCTGGTAGCACCTCCCTTGCCCCAGACCCGAACCGGAAGGTAAAGGTGGCGAGCGTGGAGGAGGCTATAAGGCTGGGTGCTGATGCTGTGAGCGTGCACATAAACGTGGGTGCAGACAACGAGGCTGAGATGCTCTCCCTGCTCGGCAGCGTGGCTGAGAGCTGCACTGCCTGGGGGATGCCGCTGATAGCCATGATGTACCCCAGGGGCAGGAAGATTGAGAGCGAGCACGCTCCGGAGGTGGTGAAGCTCGCCGCGAGGGCGGGTGCAGAGCTCGGGGCTGACATCATAAAGACCAACTACACCGGCGATGTGGACAGCTTTAAGGAGGTGGTGAAGGGCTGCCCCGTGCCGGTGGTGATTGCGGGTGGACCAAAGATGGGCTCAGACAGGGAGGTGCTGGAGATGGTGGCTGGCGCCATGGAGGCTGGCGGCGCTGGCACCAGCATAGGCAGAAACATATTCCAGCATGCCTCGCCCACGAAGATGGTCAGGGCAATAGCGAGGATAGTGCACGAGGGCTGGAGCGTTGAGGAAGCCATGAAGGAGCTGGGAGCATGAAGCTGTTCTGGGTGGACGCCTCCAGGGGCAAGAGCTGGGAGGAGAGGAAGCAGGTGCTCACCTCGGCGCTTGAGGCAGGTGCGCACGGGGCGATAGTTCTGCCCGAGGATGCCAGCAGGGCGGCGGTGCTGGGAAGGCTCACCCTCGCCTGCGAGTCTGATGCCTGCTCCTGCGTGCTCCTGCGGGCGGGGAGCATTGAGGAGGACCTTGCAGAGGCTGCGAAGGCGCTCAAGGAGGCTGGCAGGGAGGTGGCGGTGTACGTGGAGGTGAGGGGTAAGAAGGACGAGAGGCTGGCGGTGCTGGCGGGCAGGCATGCGGACTACGTGATACTTGTAGCCAAGGACTGGAAGGTTATCCCCCTGGAGAATCTCATAGCGGAGCTGCAGGATGAGCGGGCAAAGGTTATAGCAGGGGTGAGCGATGCGGATGAGGCTGAGGTGGCGCTTGAGACGCTTGAGGTGGGGGCTGATGGTGTGCTGCTCCTCAGCACAGAGCGGGAGGAGATGCTCAGGGTGAGCGAGCTGGTGAGCGGCGCAGAGCTCAGGGTTGAGCTCATGCCAGCGAGGGTGACGGAGGTGAGGCAGGCGGGTACAGGAGACAGGGTGTGCGTGGACACCACCTCCCTGCTGGGCGTGGGTGAGGGCATGCTCGTTGGAAGCCAGGCGGAGTGCCTGTTTCTGGTGCACTCAGAGAGCTTGGAGAGTGAGTACGTGAGTTCAAGACCCTTCAGGGTCAACGCCGGGGCGGTGCATGCCTACGTGCTCACCCCTGAGGGTAGAACGCGCTACCTGAGCGAGCTTGCTTCCGGGGAGAGCGTGCTCGCGGTCTCAGCTGAGGGCAGCGGCAGGGAGGTTGTGGTGGGGAGGGTGAAGATTGAGCGCAGACCCATGCTGCTGGTTGAGGTTGAGGCTGCTGGCAGGCGCTACACCCACATACTCCAGAACGCCGAGACCGTGAACCTGGTTAGCCCGGAGGGCAAGCCCGTGTCGGTGAGCGTGCTGAAGCCGGGGGATGAGGTGCTGGTGCACCTGAGCTCGCAGGCGAGGCACTTTGGCAAGAGTGTTAAGGAGAGCATTATTGAGAGGTAGCTGCAGCCCACCCTACAGCAATGGTTTACATAGCGAGGGTGCAGCGTGCATGAGGTGATGGCATGAGCTTGCTCAGCGAGACTGTCAGCAGGATTGGCGCGCTTTCGGAGGAGGCTATGAGGCAGGCGGAGGAGAGGCAGGCGAGGCTCACAAAGCCTCCCGGGAGCCTGGGCATGCTGGAGTGGCTCAGCATCAGGCTGGCGGGTATTCAGGGAAGGTTTCCGCCGGAGGCTGAGAGGAAGGTTATCTTCACGCTTGCTGCAGACCACGGCGTGGCTGAGGAGGGGGTGAGCGCCTTCCCCAGGGAGGTTACCAGGCAGATGGTGCTGAACTTCCTGCGCGGCGGTGCGGCGATAAATGTGCTCGCCAGGCATGCGGGGGCGGAGGTGGTGGTGGTTGACATCGGCGTAGACGGCGAGCTGGAGCACCCCGAGCTGGTGAGCAGGAAGATCAGCCACGGCACGCGCAACATCGCAAGGGAGCCGGCGATGAGCAGGGAGCAGGCGGTGTCTGCCATAGAGGCGGGGATTGAGGTAGCCTCGGAGGTTATCAGGGAGAGAGATGCGCACATCATAGGTGTGGGCGACATGGGAATTGCCAACACCACACCAAGCGCTGCGGTGTGCGCCGCCATCACCGGCAGGGCTCCGGAGGAGGTCACGGGCAGAGGCACGGGCATAGATGAGGAAGCTTGGAGGAGGAAGGTGGAGGTTGTGAGGCGAGCGATTGAGGTTAACGCACCCAGTCCCGAGGACCCGCTGGATGTGCTCGCAAAGCTGGGGGGCTACGAGATAGCGGGAATCGCGGGGGTGATTCTCGCGGGTGCCGCAAACAGGGTGCCGGTGCTGATAGATGGCTTCATCTCCACCGCGGGTGCGCTGGTTGCAGCGGGCATAGCACCCGCAGCTA
>JAADFH010000090.1 GCA_013152995.1 Methanobacteriota archaeon | reverse complement strand
GAGCATGAAGGATATGAGCTCGTTGTATATCTGCGCATACAGCTCATCCAGCAGGTCATCCTTCTCCACCAGCTTCTCCGTGTCGGGTGAGGCATGCCTCTCTATCGCCTCAAGGTCAATATCAATCATCTCCGCTATCGTGGAAGCCATCCTGGGGATGTCAATCAGGGGCTTGAGAAGCTCCCTCTCCTCGTACTTCTTTGCAATCTCCGCAACCTTCTGAGCCAGGTCGGCGATTCGCTCAAAGTTGTCACTTATCTTTATCATTGCATTCACAAACCTCAGGTCCCTTGCCACGGGCTGCTGGAGAGCCATGAGCTTCAGAGCACTCTCATCTATGTGCAGGTTCAGGATGTCGCTCTCCTCCTCCAGCTCGTCCACCCTTGCAGCCTTCTGCATGTCTCTCTCCTTGAGCGCCTCCACGCTGAGCAGCACAGCCTGCTTTGCTATGCCCCCCAGCCTCACAACCTCACCGCGAATCTCCTCCATACCTCTCTCAAGCGGGGTTCTCGGCATCTTCAGCCCTCCATATCCTCAACCAGCTTCACCACCCTCCTCTCAATCTCGTCCCTTACCCTGCGAAAATCCTCCAGACTGCCATCCTTCGGGTCAGGAAGAGCCCAGTCAACAAGCTTGCTGCTCCTGGCAAGGAAGGCGGGGCATGAGGCTCTGGACAGGCATCCCATGCTGACCACCAGCTTTGCGCTCTCCACCATCTGCTCCGTCAGCAGCTTGGGCTTCTCGCCGCTTATGTCTATGCCCCTCTCAGCCATAACCCTCACCGCCCTGCTGCTCACCCTTCTGGCAGGCTCGGTACCTGCACTCTCGGCACGGGTGCTCCTCGCGAGGGCGTTGTAGAATCCCTTTGCCATCTGCGACCTTGCGGCGTTGCCCACGCACACGAAGAGCACATCCATCATCCAAACCTCCCGGTGATGTAGTCCTCGGTTCTCTTGTCCCTGGGGTTCTCAAATATCTGCGCCGTCTCCCCGAACTCAATCAGCTCACCCATCAGGAAGAAGGCGGTGTAGTCTGCAACGCGCGCAGCCTGCTGCATGTTGTGCGTGACTATCACTATGGTGTAGCTCTCCTTGAGCTCAAGTATCAGCTCCTCTATCTTTGCGGTTGAGACGGGGTCAAGAGCAGAGCAGGGCTCATCAAACAGTATAACCTCCGGCTTAACCGCAAGCGCCCTGGCTATGCACAGCCTCTGCTGCTGCCCGCCGCTCAGCGACACCGGCGAGTCCTTCAGCCTGTGCCTGACCTCGTCCCAGAGTGCAGCCTTTCTGAGGCTGTCCTCCACCACCTCCTGAATGTTCTTCATCCGGTGAATCCTGGGACCGTAGGCAACGTTGTCAAAGATGCTCATCGCCGGGAAGGGGTTGGGTTTCTGGAACACCATGCCCACGCGCCTGCGTATCTCCACCGGATCAGCGTCGCTGTCGTAGATGTTCTTCCCGTCCAGCATCACCCTGCCCCTTACCCATGCCCCTGGCACAAGCTCGTGGATTCTGTTCAGGCAGCGCACGAAGGTGCTCTTTCCGCAGCCGCTGGGACCTATGATTGCCGTTACCTTGTTCCTGGGTATGCTCAGGGTTATGTTCTTGAGCACGTGCGTGCTCCCGAAGCCTGCATTCAGCTCCACAACCTCAATCTTGCTCTCCATCACCATCTCCTTCCTGCAGCGAGCCTTACCAGAATGTTCAGGGTGAGTATCATCAGCACAAGCACCAGCGCACCTCCCCACGCCTGTGCGTGCCACTCATCAAAGGGGGAGATGGCGTAGGTGTATATCATCACCGGCAGCGTTGCCACGGGCTGCATGAGCCCCTCAAACCAGAAGCGGTTGCTGAAGGCTGTGAAGAGCAGCGGTGCGGTCTCGCCGGCTATGCGTGCCACCGTGAGCAGCGTCCCGGTTATTATCCCGAACCTCGCGGTGGAGAGCACCACCTGCAGGGTTGTGCGCCACCTGGGTGCACCGAGCGCCAGCGAGGCTTCCCTCAGCTCCCAGGGCACGAGCTTCATCGCCTCCTCGGTGGTGCGCACTATGAAGGGTATCATCATGGTTGCAAGCGCAACACCGCCTGCGAGCGCAGAGAAGCCACCAAAGTTCACCACAATCAGGGCGTAGGCGAATATGCCTGTGATTATTGACGGCACACCCGTGAGCACGTCTGCGGTGAAGCTCACCGCCCTGCTCAGCTTAGTGTTCGGAAACTCAGCTAAGTACATGCCCGCAGCAACGCCCAGGGGTATGCCTATGGCTGAGGCTATTCCCACGACTATGAAGCTGCCCTGAATCGCATTCCCGAAGCCTCCGCCCTCGCCCGCTGGTGCAGGAAGCTGGGTGAGGAAGTCCACGCTTATGACCGACACCCCCTTGGCGATGATGGTGTAGAGCATGCTGCACAGGGGTATCAGAGCAAGCGCCGCGCTTGCGATGCAGAAGCCCGTGAACAGCCTGTCCGCAAGCTTCCTGCCAAGCAACTCACGCACCTCCCGGCACTCTCACGTGCCTGATCACCAGCCTGGCGAGCACGTTTACCAGCATGGATATGATGAAGAGTATTAAGCCAATCTCTATGAGCGCCGAGAGGTAGAGGTCCCCGGTAGCCTCTGTGAACTCGTTGGCTATAACAGCCGCCATGGTGTAGCCGGGGTGGAGCAGCGAGGTGAAGAGCTTTGGGGTGTTGCCTATAACCATGGTCACAGCCATCGTCTCGCCTATGGCTCTGCCCAGACCGAGCATTATGGCACCGAAGATTGCACCCCTCGCATAGGGGAGAACCACGCTTGTAATCATCTCAAACCTGGTAGCGCCAAGCGCCAGCGCCCCCTCCTTCTGCAGCCTGGGCACCGCAAGTATAGCCTCGCGTGAGATGGAGGATATGATGGGGATTATCATTATAGCCAGCACCAGGCTTGCGGTGAGCACCGAGTAGCCGTACGCGGGACCCTTGAAGAGGGGCAGGAAGCCGAGGTGCTCCATCAGCGGCTCTGCGAGGTGCTCCCTCACGAAGGGCGCAAGCACAAATATCCCCCAGAGACCTATTATCACGCTGGGTATGGCTGCCAGAAGCTCAATCACCGGCGTCAGAATCGCCCTGACCCTGGGGGAGGCAATCTCGGTGAGGTAGACGGCTATGCCGAGGCTGAGGGGCACGCCTATGGCGAGCGCCAGCAGCGAGGACACAAGCGTGCCGTAGATGAAGGGCAGTGCGCCGAACCTGCCGGCTACTGGATTCCACTCGGTGCTGAGCAGGAAGCCAGCGCCGAAGGTGGAGATTGCGCTCCAGGAGTCCCTGATGAGCACGAGCAGCAGCAGTGCTGCTAAGGCAAGCACAGCAAGCGCTGCCAGGCAAGCGCTGCCTGAAATAGAGTGTCAGGGGAGGCAAGCCCCCCTCTGAGCCGCTTCCCGGAAGGCAGACTCTGCCTCATTCAGGCACCTGAAGCAGGGGTTTGCCTCCGTAGGTTATTAAACTTATGGTCTCCTCGTTCAGCTTCACCACCTGCTCGGGAAGCGGAGCATAGTGCAGCTCTGGCGCATACCTCTGCCCGTCATGCACCGCCCACCACAGGAACTCAACCAGCGCCTTCGCCTTTGCCTCCGTCATGCCCGGGATTACCGAGAGGTCTCTGTACACCAGCAGGTAGCTGAAGCTTGAAATCGGGTATGCATCCTCACCCGGGGCGTTGACTATGCTCACCTCAGCCCAGGACTCGTAGCCCTTCGGCAGCTCTGGAGCTGCACCCGCAGCGGCGGCTGATGTGCTCTCTATGCTGGGCTTCACAAACCTCCCCGCTCTGTTCTTTATGCTTGCGTAGCTCATCCCGTTCTCAACCGCATAGGCGAGCTCCACGTAGCCTATGGAGTATGGGTTCTGCTTCACCAGCCCCGCGACACCCTCGTTGCCCTTGCCGCCCAGCCCAACAGGCCAGCTCAGCGACTTGCCCTTGCCCACCTTCTCGCGCCACTCCCCGCTGACGGAGGAGAGGTAGTCTGAGAACACGAAGGTTGTGCCGCTGCCATCGCTGCGGCGCACCACCACTATCTGCTCATCCGGCAGCTCCACCCCAGGATTCAGCTCCGCTATCTTCGGATCGTTCCAGCGTGTTATCTTCCCTAAGTATATCTCTGCCAGCACCTCACCGCTGAGCCTGAGCTCCTCCACGCCCGGCAGGTTGTACACCACCGCTACCGAGCCAAGAGTCTCGGGTATGTGCAGGATTCCCTGCATCCTGCTGTACTCCTCCTCAGTGAGCGGCGCATCGCT
>JAADFH010000089.1 GCA_013152995.1 Methanobacteriota archaeon | reverse complement strand
CTCCGAGAGCTCTCCGATATCCTTTATCAGCGCTTTTGCGAGAACGTTCAGCCTGCCGGTTACCAGATGCATCTCAACAACTTCAGGCATGGCAGAAATTTTGCTCATACCTTCCTCATCAGTCCTCAGTCTCAGATATACCGAAACAGGGTTGTCAAGCGTGTCTTTGCTGATTTCAACTGTAAATCTGCTGATAACACCCTCTTTAACCAGCTTTTCTATTCTGTTCTTGATGGTCGGTCTGCTTACCCTCAGTCTTGCAGCGATTTCTGAAACTGGAATTCTTGAGTTCTCCTGAAGCATCCGCAGGATTTTGACATCCATTGTATCCAGCTTCATCTGCACCTCCCTATCAACCCCGGGCATTGACGAGGAAAATGTATTTTACATTCCGGAAACATCATCCGCCGGTGATGTGATGAAGTGCAGGCAAAAAGTATTTTTGTGATGGCTGCACAGTAGGCATGGAGGTGGTAGAATGGCGATAGACCCAGTGTGTCAGATGGAGGTGGATGAGGCAACCGCAAAGTGGAAGAGTACTTACAAGGGACAGACGTACTACTTCTGCGCACCCGGCTGCAAGACCGCCTTTGAGGCAGACCCTGAGAAGTATCTCAAGGGTGGTGGGGCTCACAGTCACGGTCACGGCTGCGGGCACCACTGACCTCTCTATTTTTTATGATAGCCGAGTTCATACTGCGATTTTTTCCGGGGCTGAAGCATGCGGTGGAGGTGGGGGTTGGAAGAAGGCGTGAGGTGCTTGAGGCTCTCAGGAGGGCGGGTGTGGAGGTCACGGGGGTTGATATAGCGCCTGGGCGGGGGCTGGTGGTGGATGACATAACAGAGCCGGAGATGAGCCTGTACCGTGGTGCGGAGCTCATCTACGCCATCCGCCCGCCTCCTGAGCTCTATCCCCACCTGATGAGGCTGGCAAGAAGGGCTGGAGCGTGCCTGCTCATAGTGCCCATGAGCACCGACCCCGTGCCCGAGAATATGAGGCTGGTGAACTACAGGGGGGCAGCCTTCTACCTCTGGCTTCCGGACAGGAGCGATACACACTTGCCTACGTCACCCTTGGGTTAGGGTGAGGCATGGATGCTGAGGAGATACTCGGGCTGTTCAGGTGCACTCAGGCTGACCCCTCCTGGTCCTTTGACTGGCTGAAGCAGTCCCAGACGGGCAAGCTCACCCACTGCTACCACCGCTACCCCGCGAAGTTCATACCCCAGCTTGTTGAGAGGCTGCTGGACGAGTATGCTCCGGGGGAGGTGCACGTGAATGACCCCTTCTTCGGCTGCGGCACCACCATAGTGAGCGCCGTGGCGAGGGGGTGCATGGCAAGCGGTACGGAGATAAACCCGGTGGGCTGGCTGATTGCCAGGGTTAAAGCCACACCCCTTGAGCCGGCATGGCTGGAGAGCAGGGTGAGCGGGTTCCTAAGGCGGGCGGAGCGCAGCAGGGCGGAGCCGATTGTGCCTGAGAGGTACGCGGAGAGGCTGAGGTACTGGTTTCCGGAGGAGCAGATGCAGAAGCTCGGCAGGCTGCTGGCTGAAATCATGCAGGAGGAGCCGCCTCTCAGGGACTACCTGCTGGTAGCCTTCAGCCACATACTCAAGAGCTGCTCGCTGTGGTCGCAGAGCAGCACAAAGCCACTGCGCAACCCAAACAAGAGGCTACCAGAGCCGCAGCGTGCGCTTGAGCGCCACTTAGCCAAGATGCTGCGGGGCAATGAGGCTTTCTGGCGTGTTGCACCCGAGAGGCTGAGAAGGGAGCCGGAGGCGCTGCTGCGCATTGAGGTGGGGGATGCGAGAGCCCAGCCCGTGGAGAGCGGCAGCGTTGACATCGTGATAACCTCAAGCCCCTACGTCACCAGCTACGAGTACGCCGACCTGCACCAGCTCTCCAACATGTGGCTGGGAATGGTGCAGGACATGAGGGAGCACAGGAGGAGCTTCATAGGCTCGCTGTACGCGGAGCGCGGCAAGCTTCCTCCAGGCAGGATAGCACGCATGATTGTGGAGCAGATTGAGGAGCGCTCCCCCAGGCTTGCAGCAAGCGTTGCGGCGTTCTTTGCTGACATGCAGGAGGTGTTCAGGGAGACCAGGAGGGTGCTCCGCCGCGGCGGGAGAGCGTGCTACGTCATAGGCAACACCAGGCTGAGGGGTGTGGAGGTGCTGAATGCAGAGGCTTTTGCAGAGGGTATGCAGATTGCAGGGCTTGAGCTTGAGAGAGTTATAAGGCGCAGAATCCCTCTGAAGATACTCCCGCAGAAGCGCGACCCTGTTACAGGTAAGTTTGCGAGGGCTTCGGCGGGTGCTGCAGAGGCTTACCCGGAGGAGTTCATAGTGGTGTGCAGAAGGGTGTGAGCCATGGGCGAGAGGCTGCGGGTTCTGCTGAGGCTGATAAAGGTGGAGCATACGCTGTTTGCGCTGCCGTTCCTGTACTCCGGGGCGGTGCTGGCGCAGGGGGGCATACCCGAGCTCAGTGTGCTGCTGTGGATAACTGTTGGACTTTTCTCGGCGAGAACCGCTGGCATGTGTCTTAACAGGCTGATTGACAGGGAGATAGATGCTCTCAATCCGAGAACCGCCCACAGAGCTGAGATGCTTGGCTTCCTGTCCCTGCGCTTTGTGTGGGGGGTTGTGGTGGCTTCTCTGGCGCTGCTCCTGCTCTCGGCGCTCATGCTCAACCCCCTCTGCGTGCTGCTCTTCCCCCTGGTTGCGGCGCTGCTGCTGGTGTACCCATATACCAAGCGCTTCACCTGGCTCTCTCACATAGTGCTCGGCAGCGCCCTGGGCATGGCGCCTCTGGGTGCGTGGGCTGCGGTGAGGGGGAGCATAGACCTGCCAGCGCTTCTTCTCTTTGCAGCGGTGATGTTCTGGGTGGCGGGGTTTGATGTGATATACGCTCTGCAGGATGTTGAGTTTGACCGCAGGCATGGGCTGAAGTCAATTCCCGCGAGGTTTGGCAAGGCTGCTGCTCTTAATGCCTCTGCGCTGTTTCATCTGCTCACCTTAGCCTCGCTTGTGCTTCTGCTGCACTTTTCTGAGCTGGGGGCGGTGTACGCTGTGGGGCTCGGGGTTATGGCTGCCGTGCTTGCATGCGAGCACGTACTTGCACGCAGGCAGAGCATAGGCGCAGCCTTCTTTCAGGCTAATGCGGTGTTCAGCGCCTTATTCCTGATTTTCATACTGCTCTCCCTGGCGCTCAGGTAAACGCTGTTTTTGTCATTTACTGCACATTCTGCAAAAATGTGAATACATGTGTTCAACACAGGGGAAAGGGTTATAACTCCTACCTCCAAACTGCGCTGATGATGCGACAGGTGGGATTCCGGGATGCTCTGTCCAGGATTCTGGGCAGCGTTTCAGCCCTTGAGGCTGAGGTTGTGGAAGTCTCTGAAGCCTGCGGCAGGGTTCTCGCTCAGGACGTGCATGCTCCGATTGACATTCCGCCCT
>JAADFH010000088.1 GCA_013152995.1 Methanobacteriota archaeon | reverse complement strand
CTGGAAGGCAGAAGAAAAAGAAACAGCTTACTTCCACACGGTGTATCCGCACTTCCCGCAGGAGCGCCTGTTGGCGTGCTCAGCCAGAAACACACCCTCACCGCACCTGGGGCAGAACTGGCGCTTTCTCTCCACCTTGTCGCCCTTTACCTCGTAGTACTTCCACTTCATTTCTGCTCACCTGCCTGCTTCTTCAGCTCCTCAAGCTCCTCCTCACTGAAGTTCCTGCGCAGCACGTGCTCGGGCTCTATCCTCAGCATGTGTGCGGTGCTCTCGTACTCACGGAAATACACGGTGCTCTCCCTGGCACCGAAGCTGGTGTATATCCCCGCAACAACGCACCTCTTCGGGTCAGCCCCCCTGAGAGCGGTGAGCTTCTCCCTCACCTCCTTCCTGCTGGGGGTCGCGCCATTGTGCTTAACCCTGAACTTCACCTCAACCCTGTTGAGCAGCGGATCACGCTTCTCCTCTATAACCTCAGCCTCCATAAACATCACCTCCTGCGCCACTCATCCTGAGTTAACATTAGCTTGAGCACACTTCCCACCTTCATCTTAGCCTCATCGTCCACCTCCACCAGCACCGCACCCTCGTCGGGCTGCCCGTACACCACGCTGTCGCCCCACTCAGCCTCCACCACACAGGGAAGCACAGCTAAGTCGTCCTCTCCCTCCACAACTATAACATGCTCACCCTCAGAGCTGAGAGCCTCGTGCACCGCATCCCAGAGCTCGCCGGTGACCCAGCCGGGGGGATTGCGCACCCTGCGCACCCTGCCATGCAGCTCGTACTCCTCTATCTCCTGGCGCTTCACCCTGAAATCCACCACCGCCAGCTTGGGCTTCACCCCCGCCTCAAGCGCGGCGCGGTAGCTCACATCCCCCACCACAATCAGCTTCTCCTCCGGCACCCCTGCAACCAGCTCCCGTGCGGCATTCTCACCTCTGAGCAGCTTTCCTAAGGGCTTTCTCAGGTAACCCCTCAGCTCCTCCGGCAGCTTCAGGTCCCTCATCACTTAATCCTCAGCGCGAACTTGCCCTTGGTGGGTATCCCGAGCTTCTCTGCAATCTCCGACTTCTCTGGGTCAAGAATCCTTATGTACCCCAGCCAGTTAGCCGAGGTTGGAGCGCCACACTGCACGCACGTATCCTCGCCGCCGGTATGAATCCTGCCGCACTCCCTGCAAGCTCTCTCCTTTCGCCTCATTCACCCTTCTCCTTCTTCTTCTTATCCTCTTCAATCCACTCAAACTTGCCCAAACCGGGCTGTCGCATGGTCAGGTTGATCTTGGTGTTTGTCACCTTCTCCGGGTCAAGGCTCACCGCCACAATCCTCGCCCTCACCCTGTCACCCGGCTCAAGCACCCTTCTGGTCTCCTTGCCTATCAGCGCACCCCGCTTCTTGTCATAGACTATGAAGTCATCCGTGAGCTGGGACACGTGCACCAGTCCATCAAAGTGGGCAAAGCGCACAAAGGCGCCAAACTCCCTGACCTCCACAACCTCCGCATCCACGATTTCGTGCAGCTCGGGTTTGAAGACCAGCATCTCAAAGGTTGTGGGGTGGTAGGCGGCGCCATCTCCGGGTATAACCCTGCCCTCCTCTATCTCAAGCACCTTCGTAACCGCCAGTATGGTGCCCAGCTCGGGCTGCAGCTTGCCCTCGTATCCGCCCTCCTGCCTGCCCCTGTACTCGTAGCCCCTCTTCAGTATGTCCATTATGGTCTCTTCCAGCTTCGTTCCGAACCTGTCGGGCGGAACACGCACCAGCTCCTTCACAACCACAAGCTTGAAGATGCTGACACCTCCTTATCCTACACCAGCAGGGGGGCAAATATAACCGCTATGGTGTTCATCACCTTTATCAGCGGATTTATCGCGGGACCCGCGGTGTCCTTGTAGGGGTCACCCACGGTGTCTCCAACCACTGCAGCCTTGTGGGCGTCGCTCCCCTTTCCACCATAGTTGCCGTCTTCAATAAATTTCTTTGCATTGTCCCACGCACCGCCACCGTTCGCCATGGTCAGCGCCAGCAGCAGCCCCGAGATTATGCTGCCTATGAGCAGCCCGCCCAGTGCTAAGGGACCCAGCAGGAAGCCCACAGCAAGCGGTGACAGCACCGCAAGCAGCGCCGGGAGGCTCATCTGCCTGAGCGCACCCCTGGTTACGATGTCAACGCACCTTGCATAGTCTGGCTTCGCCTTGCCCTCCATAATGCCGGGAATCTCGCGGAACTGCCTTCTAACCTCCTCCACCACGCTGAACGCCGTAACACCCACAGCCTCCATCGCAAGCGCCGCGAACAGGAAGGGTATGAGCCCGCCTATGAGCAGTCCCGCAAGCACGCTCGGGTCGGCGACCGTGAAGGACCCAACCCTTATCAGCGTCTCCTTGCCCACCTCCTGCAGGTATGCTGCGAACAGCGCAAGGGCAGCAAGCCCCGCGCTGCCTATGGCGTAGCCCTTCGTGACAGCCTTGGTGGTGTTGCCAACCGCATCTAAGGCATCGGTGACCTTCCTGGTCTCCTCGGGCAGGTCAGCCATCTCCGCTATTCCACCTGCGTTGTCGGTTATTGGACCGTAGCTGTCCAGAGCAACTATCATTGCCGTAACCGAGAGCATAGCCATCGCCGCTATGGCAATGCCGTACAGCCCCGCTAAGTGGTAGCTCGCAAGCACACCCGCTACAACCGCAAGCACTGGCAGCGCGGTGCTCTTGTAGCCCACCGCCAGGCCTGTGATTATGTTCGTGGCTGCACCCGTCTTTGAGGCTCTTGCGATGCTCTGCACCGGCGGGTACTTGGTGGAGGTGAAGTACTCGGTTATAACAATCATGGCGATGGTAATGCCTATACCCACCACCGCCGACAGGAAGAGCCCACCAGAGCTGACGGTTATGGCACCCCTCACTGGGTCAGTGTAGCTCAGCCCCTGGGGGAACAGCGAGCTGGTTACAACATAGAAAAGCACCAGCGACAGGGCACCGCTGACCACCACACCCCTGTACAGCGTTCCCATTATTCCCCCGCCGGTGTACCGCACCGCCAGTATGCCGAGCACAGACGCAACCAAGGCGGCTGCACCCAGCGCAAGCGGGTACTCAATCGCCAGCGGGCTCCTGATGAGCACCCATCCGAGAAGCATGGCACCTATGGCGGTGACCGCATAGGTCTCAAACAGGTCAGCTCCCATGCCCGCGCAGTCGCCCACGTTGTCACCCACGTTATCTGCTATAACCGCCGGGTTGCGCGGGTCATCCTCGGGTATACCAGCCTCAACCTTCCCCACCAAGTCGGCGCCAACGTCGGCAGCCTTGGTGTAGATACCGCCGCCAATTCTTGCAAACAGGCTGATGAGCGAACCCCCGAAGCCGAAGCCAACTATGAGCAGCGGGTCCCTGAACACCAAGTAGAGCACGCTCACACCCAGCAGCCCCAGACCAGCGACGCACAGCCCCGTGACTGCACC
>JAADFH010000087.1 GCA_013152995.1 Methanobacteriota archaeon | reverse complement strand
GTCGCAGCAGCTCGCCGCCGGTGTAGCCAGAGGCTCCAGCAATGCCAACGCTGCGCATGCAGAAAACTGAGGCTGGGCATATATAAACCTTTAGCCTGTGGAGATTCGCGAACACCAAAACTTTTAAATATTATTTTTATTACCTTAGAAAGGTGCTCACTACGTGAGGTCATGAACATGACATTCAATAGGGTGCTCCGCGGTGTGTTCGGTTTCGTGGCAATGGTGCTGGTTGCGGGAGTTGCTCTGGGTTATGCAACCCCGCAGTACGCCCAGGAAACCGGGGAGAACTGTGTGGTTTGTCATCCCAACGGTCCGCCAGAGCTGGGTCCGGCGGGAGAGTACTTCAAGGAAAAGGGGACGCTTGAAGGTTACGGTGAGATACCCGAGAAGGAGGGAGAGGCTGGAGGCAGGTGCACCGTTTGCCACGCACAGCTTGTGCCGAATCCCAACCCCAGGGACCTGAGCGGCGCACCTGCAGAGCCAAACCACAGGTTTGAGCTCAAGCACGGCGGAGGCAGGTTCTGGTGCCTTACCTGCCACAGCGCCGTCAACAGGGATATGCTCAAGCTCTCCAATGGCACGCAGATACCCTTCTCCAGCGCTCCGCAGCTCTGCGGGCAGTGCCACGGTACCATATACAGGGACTGGGAGGAGCGCATCCACGGCAGGTGGGTGGGTGAGATTGATTCACCCAGACCTGGCGCTATCTGTACAGACTGCCATAACCCCCACGACCCAGAGTTCAAGCCGATAGAGCCGGAGAAGCCTCCGGAGAAGCCACCGGAGTCCAAGAAGATACCGTACTACCCGATAATGACGCTGATTGTGCTGGCAATAAGCCTGGCACTTGCGGTGTATGCTGCCTGGAGGTAGAGTAGATGGTGGATAAGGGCAGAAGGGACTTCCTGAAGAAGGCTGGCATCGCAGCGGCGGCGATACCCTTTGCCAACCTGCGCATCCCTGTCATAGACGTAACCCTTGAGGAGTTCTTCCAGAAGCACTACAAGGAGATGAGCGAGGAGGAGAAGAAGCGGGTGGTGGAGAGGCTTGAGAGGCAGCACAAGGAGAAGTACGGTGTTGACGTTGAGATAATGACCACCCCGCCGAAGAAGGGCGTGGTGTGGGGCTACGCTTTGAACATCCAGAAGTGCATTGGCTGCAGGCGCTGCGTCTATGCATGCGTGCGTGAGAACAACCAGTCCAGGGCGAACCCCAAGGAGCCCTGGAGGGGCGAAATCCAGTGGATTCGTGTGCTGGAGTTTGAGAAGTTTGAGATTCATCCAGGGGGTAAGGCTAAGGACTTCAGGACCAAGTTCGGCGAGGTCATAGCGGGAATCAACCTTGAGGAGAGCGAGCACTACTACAACCCGCCCCACGTGCCCGAGAAGGAGAAGTTTTACATGCCGATTCAGTGCCAGCAGTGCGAGCGTCCGCCCTGTGTCAAGGTGTGCCCCACCAAGGCTACCTGGAAGGAGCCGGACGGAATAATTGTGGTGGACTACAACTGGTGCATCGGCTGCAGGTTCTGCATAGCCGCCTGCCCGTACTGGGCGAGGAGATTCAACTGGAGCGATCCGTACATCCGCAAGGAGGAGATCAACCCGAAGATGCACTACCTGGGCAACCGCATAAGGATGCGTGGAGTGGTGGAGAAGTGCACCTTCTGCATACAGCGCACCCGCAACGGACGCTACCCCGCCTGCGTGGAGATCTGCCCTGTAGGCGCGAGGAAGTTCGGCAACCTGCTTGACCCGGAGAGCGAGGTGAGACGGGTGATTGAGAAGAAGAGGGTGTTCAGGCTCAAGGAGGAGCTGGGAACCCAGCCCAAGTTCTTCTACTTCATAGATTGAGGTGAGTGAGATGAGGAAGTTCATAGACTTTGTGCTGACCTCCGTGAAGCTGGCGCTTACAGGCAGCAGGAAGTACTACGCCTGGCTTGCGAGTCTGCTGATAGTGGTGCTTTTCGGAGCCTTCACCTACTACTACCAGCTCAAGTACGGACTCATAATCACAGACATACGCGACCAGGTGAGCTGGGGCAGCTACATCGCCAACTTCACCTTCCTGGTCGGTGTGGCTGCAGCGGCGGTCATGATAGTTCTGCCAGCCTACCTGTACAACTACAAGGAGTTCAAGCACATCACAATATTCGGCGAACTCATGGCGGTCAGCGCCCTTGTAATGGTGCTCACCTTCGTGCTTGTTGACCTGGGTAGAATAGACAGGGTGCTTCACCTGATGCCCGTCACGGGTACGCCCAACTGGCCCCAGAGCATGCTCACCTGGGACGTAATCGTGCTGAACGGCTACCTGTTCCTGAACATCCTGATACCCGGCTACCTGCTGTACAAGGCGTACCTGCGCGAGCCGCCGAGGAAGTGGATAAAGATATTCATACTGATATCCATCCCCTGGGCGATAAGCATCCACACGGTTACGGCGTTCCTGTACGGCGGTCTTGCGGCGAGACCCTTCTGGAACACCGCTGTTATGGCGCCCAGATTCCTGGCAAGCGCGTTCACCGCGGGTCCCGCCTTCATAATCATCATACTGCAGATTATAAGGAAGTACACCTGCATCGGTCAGCCCGGGTGCAAGCTGGTGGTGAGCGACAGGGCGCTGTTTACCCTTGCCCACATCGCCCTTATATCCATGCTGGTGAACCTGTTCTTCCTGGGCTCGGAGATATACACCGTGGGCTACGCCGCCACCTCTCACATAGCCCCGCTGAAGTACCTGTTCTTCGGTCTTGAGCATGACGGCGTGCTGTACAACAAGCTTCAGCCCTACATGTGGGTGGCAATAACCATAGAGATAATAGCGGCGCTGCTGCTGCTGTTCCCGAAGACCAGAAAGAACTTCAAGACCCTCAACATAGCCTGCATATTCGCCTTCGTTGGCATCTGGATTGAGAAGGGCATGGGTCTGGTGATTCCCGGCTTCATACCCACACCTATCGGCGAGATCTGGGAGTACTACCCGACGCTCATGGAGATAATGATCACCCTGGCGGTGTGGGCGCTGGGGCTGCTGGTGTACACGCTGCTGCTCAAGATAGCCATAGGCATCCTCGCCGAGGATGTGGTGCATCCGAGCGCCAAGGGCAAGGAGATGCCAGAGCACCACTGATGAGCCTGAGCCACGCAGAAGCGGAGCCCAGGGAGCGAATACTAAGCCTGCTTGAGTCTGCCCGGGGCTACGTCTCAGGGGAGGAGATAGCCTCCCGTCTGGGGATAAGCAGGAGCGCCGTGTGGAAGCACGTGCGTGCGCTGGTGGAGCAGGGAGCGGAGATACGCACCAGCAGGAGGGGCTACATGCTCCTCTCACCCCCTGACCTAATCCTCAGGAGCAGGGTTACTGAGAGGCTGACTTTGGCAGGGTGCTTTACCTGCATGCGGAGCTGGGCTCAACCAGCGATGTTGCAAAGCAGCTTGCCAGGCAGGGCGCTCCCGAGGGCACGGTTGTGTGTGCGGAGCAGCAGAGCTCCGGCAGGGGCAGGATGGGCAGGAGCTGGTACTCACCGCGCGGCGGGCTGTGGTTCTCGCTGATTCTCAGACCGCGGCTTCCGCTGCACAGGCTCAACCTGATCTCCCTGATGCTCGGTCTGGGAGTGGCGGAGGTGGTGGAGAGGCTCTACGGTGTTGAGGCGGAGCTGAAGTGGCCCAACGACGTGCTTGCGGGCGGGAAGAAGCTGTGCGGCGTGCTGCTTGAGACAGAGGCTGAGCCGGAGGCGCTCAGGTTTGTGGTTGCGGGCGTGGGAGTCAACGCCAACATCACCAGCTTCCCAGCCCTCCCGGCGGTTTCACTGCAGCAGCTGCTCGGCAGGAAGGTTGACAGGTGCGAGCTGCTTGCAGAGCTGCTCAACCGCTTTGAGGAGCTCTACCGCATGCTTGAGGCTGAGCCAGAGCGCCTGCTTGAGATGTACGCCGGGCGCTGCAGCACCCTGGGCAGAGAGGTCAGGGTGGAAATGCTGCGGGAGAGCGTGGAGGGCGTTGCTAAGGGCATAGCAGATGACGGCAGCCTGCTCATTGAGACCGCCGAGGGTACCAGGAGGGTGAGCTCGGGCATCTGCACCCATCTGGAGCAGAGCTAACCGCACACCCTGCGCCTGACCTCCTGGTAGTACTCTATAACATCTCCCATGTCCCTTCTGAACCTGTCCTTGTCCATGATCTCGCCAGTCTCTGCATCCCAGAACCTGCAGGTATCCGGCGAAATTTCGTCCCCCACAAGCAGGTTGCCCTCGGAGTCATACCCGAACTCCAGCTTGAAGTCCACCAGCAGGATACCCTTCTCCCGCAGGAAGCTGCTCAGCACCCGGTTAACCTCAAGGGAAATTCGGCGCATCTCCCTGAGCTCCTCCACCCTCTCAACCAGCCCCAGGGCAAGTGCTATATCCTCATTCACCATGGGGTCGTGATACTCGTCACTCTTCAGGCAGAACTCCACCACCGGCGGGTTGAGCTCAGTGCCATCTTTGAAGGGGTACCGCCTCACCAGGCTGCCCGTGGCTATGTTGCGCACTATGACCTCAACCGGCAGGATGCGCAGCCTCTTCACCACATGCCTGTTCGG
>JAADFH010000086.1:5105-7394 GCA_013152995.1 Methanobacteriota archaeon | reverse complement strand
AGGCGGTACTCGCTTTCGGCGTAAATCTCCATGAGCACGTCCCCCCTGCGAACCTTCTCGCCCTTGCTGATGTGGAGCACTATTCCAGCCCCCTTATCCTTCGGGGAGCCAGCCTCCCGGGCAATCTTCACCAAGGCATGGTTGGAGATGCCTATGACATACCCCTCACCATCGCTCCTTATAACCTCCCTGTACTCACCCACAGGCACGTCGCTCGCTCTGACACTGCCATCGCCGCCCTGCGCCTCTATTATCTCCCTGAACTTCTCCAAGGCTTTGCCGGAGCTCAGCAGCCTCTCCGCAGCCTTCTTGCCCTCACCCCTGCCGGCGACTCCGCCGGCTTCAAGCAGCATGCCCGCAAGCTCTAAGGACTTCTCCACCAAGCTGCTCGGTCCTGCTCCCGCCTCCAAGGTGCTCAGCGCCTCCTTGGCTTCAAGCGCAGGACCTATGGCTCTGCCTATGGGCTTGTCACCGTAGGTTATGGCACACTCAACGTTTATCCCTATCCTCTCCCCCAGCTCAATGAACTCCCTGGCGTAGCGCTTTGCCTCCTCCATGCTCTTCACCTTTGCCTCCCTGCCCATGGGTATGTCTATCACAACGTAGTCAGCGCCCACAGCGTACTTCTTTGCCATCACGCTGCACAGGGCTAAGTGGTGGGGGTCTATGGCGAGGGGGTACTCCACCTGTATGAATATGTCGTCAGCAGGCGCCAGGTTGAGACCTCCGCCCCAGGCGATGATGCCGTTGGTTCTCTCCACAATCTCCCTTATTTCGTCGGCGGAGAAGCTGACCGGCGCCAGAACCTCCATCACGTCAGCCGTGCCGGCAGCGGAGGTAATCGCCCTGGAGGAGGTCTTGGGTATCACCAGTCCCGCCGCTGCCACGATGGGCACTATCAGCAGGGTTATCTTGTTGCCCGGCACGCCGCCTATGCTGTGCTTGTCAAACACCGGCTTCTTCCTGAGCTCCAGCATCTCCCCGTTCTCTGCCATCTTCTTGCTCAGGCTGGCAGCCTCGTCCATGCTGAGACCGTGGATGTAGAGGGAGGTTATAAACGCGGCGATCTCAACGTCGCTGAGCTCCCTGCTCACCACATCCCTCACTATGGCGTCAAGCTGGCTCTCGCTCAGCGTCATGCCATCCATCTTCATGCGTATGTACTCCACCGACCTGGGCTTGGTGGTGGGCGCCACAGCCACAGTGGCACCGTCGGAGAGGTTGAAGGCTTCCTGCAGGTCAAGGGTTACACCCGCCTCACCCTGGGCGATTGCACCCCTGGAGACGCTAACCCTCGCCACCTTGCTTGAGCCGTCGCTGTAAACCTTCACGCGGTCGCCTGCATGCACCCCCAGCTCCCGTGCATCCTCAGCATTGAGCGTTATCTCGTACTTCCCCTCCTTTATGTCCAGAATTTTAACCCTCAGCTTCTTCTGCATTTTCAATTCCCCCGAGCAGCGCAATAAGCGAGCTCTCATCCCTCACCATGTGCTCGCAGGCTTCTGCAAGCATCAGGTTGACCACGCCTCCGTGCTCGCCCACGTTCCTGAAGTCTGTGCGCAGCCCCAGTATGCGCTTTCCGAGAGCGTAGGCGTAGCCCAGCTCAAACGCCGTGCCGTCGTCGCAGGAGGCGCCGTCAAGCACAGCTACCACCAGGTCGCTGCTATCTATGCCGGAGAGGCAGCACCTGAAAATCTCCTCTCTGGAACCGCTGCACTCATGCTGCGGAAGGAACACCTCATGCCCCAGCTCTGCAAGCATGCGGCTCAGCTTGAGGTTGTACTCCCTCTCCGCAGCGCTGAAGAGAGGCGCAGCTATGTAGATGCGCATGCATTAAGATTCAGGTTGAGGATGATAAACCTTGTCTTTCAGTGCATGAAAGTGAGTGCCTGGCAGGGGCTCTCGGAGAAGCTCAGAGGTGCACTGGAGGAGCTCGGATTCTCGCCAACGCCGGTGCAGGAGCAGGCTATACCCGTGATACTTGAGGGCAACCATGCGCTTGTTATCGCTCCAACGGGCATAGGCAAGACCGAGGCGGTGCTGCTTCCGCTGTTCAGCAGGCTCTGCGAGCAGAGGAGAAGGGGGGTGAGCATACTCTACATAACCCCGCTGCGGGCTCTGAACAGGGACCTGATGAGCAGGCTGGAGTGGTGGGCTGAGCGCTTGGGGCTGAGCATAGACGTCAGGCACGGCGACACCAGCAGCTACAGGCGCAGAAAGCAGGCGCTGTCGCCTCCTGATGTGCTCATCACCACCCCCGAGACTCTTCAGGCGCTCTTGGCAGCGCCG